>SVFJ01000018.1 GCA_015056925.1 Lachnospiraceae bacterium
CCTGCACCTATTTTAGTGCAGGTGCCAAGGTACTTGGTTCATTTACGATAGGAGAGAACTCAAAGATAGGTGCAGGTAGTGTGGTATTGGAAGCAGTACCGCCTAACTGTACGGTAGTAGGTGTCCCGGGACGTATTGTAAAGCGTAACAATGAGAAGCTGGTGCGTGAAGATATGAATCAGGTAGATTTACCGGACCCTGTTAGTGAGGATATTAGGAGTTTGCAGCATGCGGACAGTGAGATTACGAATCGATTGTTGGAGCTGGAGCAAGAACTGAGTCTGTTACGTAAGGAGCTGTCAAAGTAGGCGATATCATAGGATAAGTAAGTATAAGAATTTTGAGGAACAATGTAAATGATGTTGTGGCTGATAATCAGAAGAAAGGCTGATTCGGATATAGAGCAACATGATTATAGAAAGGAAATGACATGGAGAACAAATTATCATTTTATAACACATTATCGAGAAAGGTAGAGCAGTTTATTCCGAATGAGGACGGTAAGGTAGCAATGTATACTTGTGGACCGACTGTATATCATTTTGCGCATATTGGTAATCTAAGAAGCTATATCATGGAGGATGTATTAGAGAAGACTCTCCGCTATGCAGGCTATGATGTGAAGCGAGTTATGAATATTACAGACGTAGGACATCTTTCCAGTGATGCTGACACAGGCGAGGATAAGATGTTAAAGGGTGCAAAGCGTGAGCATAAGACTGTTATGGAGATTGCAAAGTTCTATACAGATGCATTCTTTGCAGACTGTGCAAAGCTTAATATCAAGACACCGGATGTAGTGGAACCGGCAACAAACTGTATTTCTGAGTTTATTCATATGATTGAGGTTCTTTTAGAGAAAGACTATGCATATGAGAGTGGCGGAAATATTTATTTCGATACTTCTAAGCTTACAGATTACTATGTATTTTCAAGCCAGAGCGAGAAGGAATTATTAGTAGGTGTCCGTGACGATGTAGAGGCTGATGATAATAAGAAGAATCCGAGTGATTTCGTATTGTGGTTCACCAAGTCTAAGTTTGACGACCAGGAGTTGAAGTGGGATAGCCCATGGGGCGTTGGATATCCGGGGTGGCATATTGAGTGCTCATGCATCAGCATGAAGCATCTTGGTGAATACATGGACATTCACTGTGGCGGTGTGGATAATATTTTCCCGCATCATACCAATGAGATTGCACAGAGCGAGGCATATGTAGGACATAAGTGGTGTAACTACTGGTTCCATGTACATCATTTGAATGATAAGTCAGGTAAGATGAGCAAGTCTAAGGGAGATTTCCTGACAGTTTCATTGATTGAGAGTAAGGGCTATAATCCTTTGGTATACAGAATGTTCTGCTTACAGTCACACTACCGTAAGCCATTGGAGTTCTCTTATGAGGTACTGGATAATGTGACAGCAGCATATGACAAGCTGGTTAGAAAGATTGGATCATTGAAGGAAGACGGAGCAGTAGAGGAAGCAAAGTTTGCTGAGTACAGAGCACAGTTTGAGGCAGCTCTTGGCAACGATTTGAATACTTCGTCTGCAATTACTGTTCTTTATGATATGTTAAAGGCAGATATGAATGATGCGACAAAGATTGCACTTGTAAAGAGCTTTGATGAAGTATTATCTCTTGACCTGATGGCAGCACATGCAAAGCTTGAGGCAGATAATGGTGTAGATGCTGAACTTGAGGCTTATGTTCTTGCAAAGATTGAAGAACGTAAGGCTGCAAAGAAGGAGAAGGATTTTGCTAAGGCAGATGCAATTCGTAACGAGCTGTTAGAGAAGGGTATTGTGATTGAAGATACACGAGAGGGCGTAAAATGGAAGAAAGCTTAAGCTTACTGAAAGAGATTCATCAGGAGTTTGGTGAGTGTGATGTAGATATCAGAACCTACTCACCACTGACTCTTGCATATATAGGTGATGCTATTTTTGAAATGGTAATCAGAACTTTGATTGTGGAGAAGGGGCAGCGTGCTGCCAATTCTCTGCATAAGCATACCACGAAGATTGTATGTGCCGGAACACAGGCGGCTATGATTGAGGCGTTGGCAGATGTGCTGACAGAGGAAGAACAGTCTATTTACAGAAGAGGGAAGAATACAAAGATTAATTCTTCAGCCAAGAATGCATCTTTGTCTGATTATCGTAAGGCGACCGGCTTTGAAGCGCTTTGTGGATATTTATATCTTTCGGGAAATACCAAACGTGTGGTAGAATTAATAAAGATAGCATTGGAAGAGCTTCAGATAGAAGTGTAATAGGTGTGATACTTAGGCTTCTGTCATTTTAGAATGGAGAATTTATGAGATACGAAGAATTTACAATAGAAGGACGTAATGCGGTAATTGAGGCATTTCGTTCAGGAAAGCCGATTGACAAGGTATTTATTTTAGATGGTTCACAGGAAGGTCCGATTCAGACCATTAAGCGTGAAGCGAAGAAGCATGATACGATGGTGAAGTTTGTGACAAAAGAGCGCTTAGACCAGATGAGTGAGACAGGTAAGCATCAGGGTGTGATTGCGTATGCAGCCGCCTACGAATATGCAGAGGTTGAGGATATCTTAGAGGTTGCAAGACAGAAGGGAGAGGCTCCTTTTGTATTTTTGTTAGATAATATTGAGGACCCTCATAATCTTGGTGCGATTATCAGAACTGCAAATCTTGCAGGTGCTCATGGTGTAATCATTCCTAAGAATCGTGCTGTGGGACTTACGGCGACAGTTGCAAGAACATCAGCAGGGGCTTTGAATTATACACCTGTAGCAAGAGTAACTAATATTGCAAAGACGATAGAAGAGCTTAAGAAGGAGGGTATGTGGTTTGTATGTGCCGATATGGGCGGAACGACCATGTATGACTTGGATTTGAAGGGCGCTATCGGACTCGTGATTGGTAATGAAGGTGAAGGCGTAGGACGACTGGTTAGAGAAAAGTGTGATTTTATTGCATCGATTCCGATGAAGGGAGATATTGATTCTCTGAATGCGTCGGTAGCAGCCGGCGTATTGGCCTACGAAATTGTAAGACAGAGAATGCTTGGATAATTGGCTTATAAGTTATGCCTGTATAGTATGCCATCGTATTGGGACTATGCAGGTGTCGGAAAGGCATGGTTATTACGATGAACGAAGCTTATCAGATGTATACAGATGAAGAATTGATAGACAGAATCCGTGAAGGAGAGGAACAGATTACGGACTATCTTATGGATAAGTATAAGAATCTGGTTCGCAGTAAGGCGAAGTCTATGTATATTCTTGGAGCAGATAATGAGGATTTGATTCAGGAAGGTATGATAGGCTTATATAAGGCAGTCAGGGATTATGATGCAGGGAGAGATGCCAGCTTCTTTACCTTTGCAGATTTGTGTGTGTCAAGACAGATGTATACAGCTGTACAGGCGGCAAGACGTGAAAAGCACGCACCGTTGAATTCCTATATTTCTCTGTATGCAAATATGACGGAGAATGACTCAGATGGTGCAGAAACAGAGCTTTTAGAGGTATTAGCTTCGAAGCATGAGACGAATCCCGAGGAATTATTAATAGACAAAGAGAATGTGGCTGATATTGAGGCGATGATTGAGAAGGAATTAAGCGCTTTTGAAAAGCAGGTTCTTGATTTATATCTGACAGGAATGTCTTATTCACAGATTGCCAAGGTATTGAGCCGTGATGATAAATCAACAGATAATGCATTACAAAGGTTGAAAGCAAAGTTAAGGAAAGCAGTTTTTAAGGATACTCTATAGAATTATACCATTTGATAAATGGGTGTCATAGAATAAACGGAAAAGGAAATATCTATGAAGAAATATTTATGGATAATATGCTTTGCAATGGCTACAGCTTTGGGAATGACGGTATATGCATCGGAAATTGTAGAGCAGGAAGAAAGCGTAACAAGGATAAATCTGGAAGAAGCCAAGATGTCAATTGAATTTCCGGCTTCTTATTATGTACTGGAACAGGAGATTGCAGAAGATGATGTAAGTGTTGCAGCAATCGGTCTGGATAGAGAGAAGGTAGAGGATTATTTTGAGAATTCTCAAATTATCCTATATGCATTGGCACAGGATAATCAGTATGAAATCGTTGTGACTATGAATCATAGTGAAGATTTACAGTATATTTACAGATTGAAGCAGTTGGATGAGGAGCATGTTGAAGAATTGCAACAGGCAACCAAGGCAAGCTATGAGGAGAATGGATATCAGGTCAATCATACGCAGGTTACAGAAGTTGGCGGTACCGGATATATTATTTTCAATATGACACAAGATTATGAAGGGCAGCCGGTAGCCAGCCAGCAGTATTATACGATTAATGATGGTGACTGTTATCATATTACCCTAAGAAGCTACTTTGGTAGTATTACTGCAGATATGGAGGCTGAATTTACGAAGGTAATTGAAAGTATCAGGTACGAGGAGAACTTTCAGGGTGTCTATTATCAGAATGATGCTTCAGGGGTTACCTTTGGAATTTCTCCCGGCTGGAAGGAACTGGAGATGGAGGACTCAGAGGAGTATATCCAAATGCAGTTTGTACATACCAATGGATTGGGAGAAAGCATTCAGTTTATTTGTCAGGATATTTGGGGAAGATTGGGCAGGATGCAGCAGCTGACGACTACCCGTGTAGATATTGATAACCGCTGTATGTCAGCAGAAGATACAAATAAATGGCTGCCGCAGTATTTAGGCAATTTTTTTGAAGACTATGATAAAGTGTACACAGTAGAATATGGTGGAATTACATATTATACAAGTGATGAGCTTACGAGGATAGAAACGGAAAGCTCACAAGGGGATTATTTGGTTCGGAGTGTTGTGACCGTGAAAAACGGTATATTATATGCATTTCGCTATGGATTCTATGAGAATGGTAATCTTCATGAAGCGAATTTCGATACAATGCTTTCGACAATTACATATACGACAGCAGATATGTTGTCAGGGGATTATCGGGATTATCAGGATGTGATAGATATGGTAAGGCAGGGATTTGTCGGTATTATATTGATTATTATCGTTTTGACCGTAATTCTTTTGTTTTATGTTCTTGGTAATTATGAAGTAGAACAGAATGATGAATAGATAAACAGAGAAATAGCTCTTGTACATGTGTTGTGTACCGGGGCTATTTTCAATTTATGAGAAAATTATCTTAAATAATAGAAAAATAAAATAAATTGCGTGACAATTCAAGCCCGTTCTGTCATAATAGATATTAGAGAGATTATGTATAGTAGTTCAGAACCGGGCAGATTTGTGTAAACAGATAAGATAAATGCTTGTATGTGAGCTTTTCTTTGTGGGGAATGTGTAGATAAAGGGGGAATTATAATGCAGGATGCAGTATTAGATTTGACGATTATTGTACCGTCATATAATCCTGACGAAAAGCTGAGAATGGTAGTGGAAGGATTGAGAGCAAGAGGTTTTCACGATATTATCATTGTAAATGATGGCAGTGATGAGGCGCATCAGGCACCGTTTGAGATGGTGGGAAGCTGTACGGTGATTCATCATAAGGTGAATAAGGGAAAAGGCAGAGCATTAAAGACGGCGTTTGCGTTCTGTATGGAAAATCGTCAGAATTCGCAGGGAGTCATCACTGTTGATGGGGATAATCAGCATCATCCGGATGATGTATATGCCTGCGGAAGGGCATTGTTGGAGAACAGACAAAGTTTGGTACTGGGATGCCGTAATTTTAAAAGTGATGATGTTCCGCCAAGAAGCAAGTTTGGAAACGGAATTACAAAGGGTATTTTCAGAACCTTGTGCGGACTGAAGATTTCAGATACACAGACAGGGCTTAGAGCAATTGCAATGTCAAAGCTTTCGGATATGATGGAAGTCAAAGGTGAGCGATATGAGTATGAAACGAATATGCTTTTGGAAACAAAGAATATGGAGATGCCGATTTGTGAGGTGCCGATTAGAACAATTTACATAGATGAAAATGAGAGCTCACACTTTAATCCGATTAAGGATTCGATAAAGATATACAGTATGATTCTCAAGTTTTTCATGAATTCAATTTTGTCCACGGTTATTGATTTGACATTGTATTTTGTGATTAGTCTGGTGTTAACAAGACTGCACTTTGCGCAGGCTTCCATGGTTTTTGTTGCTACTATTTTTGCAAGAGCCTGTTCGTCCTTCTTTAATTACAAGATGAACCGTAAGGTGGTATTTGGACAGGGCGGTGCACATTCAGTCGTAAAATATTACATTTTATGTGCATGTCAAATGACGGTATCGGCAATTCTTGTATATTTATTTACAGATATTCTTATGGCGTCGACATTTATGAGTACCGTTGTGAAAGCAGTGGTAGATACAGGACTGTTCTTTATTAGTTTCAGAATTCAGAAAAACTGGGTATTTAGGCGCGAAAGAGAAAGAATTCCGGCCGGAGGAATGCTTTTGAACCGTAATATCAAAATGGATAAAGATTCATAATATTTTGCAAACACTCCTTGTCAAAACATGTCGTTTCATGTAAACTAATGATATCGGTATTATGTTAAGCTAGAAGGGGAGCCGATGGGGAATATGAGAGATAAGAAGCATGTTTTGGTAGTGGATGATAAGAATATTAACCGCTATATATTAAGGAGTATTTTTGAAGATAGTTACGATATTATAGAGTGTTCTAACGGTAGGGAAGCGATTCGGGTATTAGAGCAGTATCAGGAGGATATGGCGGCGCTGTTGTTGGACATTGTGATGCCGGACGGAGATGGCTTTACGGTGTTGGACTTTATGAAACAGCATGAGGTGAAGTCGGTTCCGGTGATTATGATTAGCTCGAATGCAACGGAGGAGAATATTTACAGGGCATATGACTATGATGTGGCAGATTACATACAGAAGCCTTTCGAGGAGGATGTAGTGAAGAGACGTGTTGAGTCTATTATTCATATGTTTGAGAAGCGCAAAGAGAAGATGAAAGAGAAGTAGGAGTGATGCGGGTGGTCATTAGGACCACCCGTTTTTGAGGTAGTTATGGAGAAGAAATATGAAGTATTAAAACGCTATTATGGTTATGATACGTTTAGAGAAGGACAGGAGGAGCTGATAGATACATTACTGGCAGGAGAAGATGCATTTGGCATCATGCCCACAGGAGCAGGAAAATCCTTGTGCTATCAGATTCCTGCGCTGATATTTCGGGGGATTACACTGGTGATATCGCCGCTTATCAGCTTAATGAAGGACCAGGTGGCGGCACTGAATCAGGCAGGGGTTTATGCAGCGTATTTGAACAGCTCTTTGACACAGGGACAGTATTTTAAGGCGTTGGAGTTTGCAAAGACAGGAAAGTATAAGATTATCTATGTGGCACCGGAGAGGTTGCTTACAGAGTCCTTTTTAAGCTTTGCACTGCAGGCGGATATTTCTTTTGTAGCGGTAGATGAGGTGCATTGTGTATCACAATGGGGACAGGATTTCAGACCAAGCTATCTTAAGATAGTTGAGTTTGTAAAAAGACTCCCTAAGCGACCTGTACTGGGGGCATTTACAGCAACGGCGACGCAGGCGGTGAAGGATGATGTAATAAGAATCCTGGAGCTTAAGAAACCAAGGGTTGTAACAACAGGCTTTGATAGGAAGAATCTTTCATTTGAAGTAAGAACAGGCAAAGACAAGCAGAGTGAGCTGTTGAGCATCCTTAGGGAGCATGAGGGAGAAAGCGGAGTCATTTATTGTATTACCCGTAAGCTGGTTGAGGAGGTATATGAGCTTCTGACAGCAAGGGGACTTTCTGTGACGAAGTACCATGCAGGACTTCCGGATGATGAGAGAAGAGATAATCAGGATGATTTTATTTATGACAGGAAGAAGCTGATGGTTGCAACCAATGCCTTTGGTATGGGAATTGATAAATCAGATGTAAGATTTGTAATTCACTATAATATGCCTAAGAATATGGAAAGCTATTATCAGGAGGCAGGAAGAGCAGGCAGAGACGGTGATGAAGCGGAGTGTATATTGCTATTTAGTGCGCAGGATGTAAGAACAAACCAGTTTTTTATAGAGAATAATCGGGAGAATGAGGAGTTAAGCGAAGTAGAGCTGCTTGAGGTGATTGATAAAGATAAGGAAAGACTTCGCAAGATGACAAATTATTGCTATACAAGCGATTGCCTAAGGGGCTATATGCTTAGCTACTTTGGGGAGAAAACGACAGGGTACTGCGGTAATTGCAGTAACTGCCTGAAGAATTATGAGGAAACGGATGTATCTAAGTATGCAAGACTCATACTTGGCTGTATCGAAGAGTGCAGAGAGAAGTTTGGCATGACTGTTATTATCGATACCTTACGGGGCAGTCAGAGCGAGAAGATACAAAAGTATCGATTACAGCATAACAGCTATTATGGAGCGGCAAGAGATGTTAGCGCTGATAGGCTCAAGCAGATTATGAAGCATCTGATTTCAGAGTATTATCTGGCGCAGACAGATGATATGTATGCAGTGTTGAAGCTGACGGAGCATTCCTATGAGATTACCGTAAAGGGGGAGCAGGTGCTGATGAAGCTTCCGAAGGAGAAGGAGATTGTGCAGCCAAGAGTCAGCTTAAAGCAGGTTAACCGCAAGCTTGGCGGAGTGAGAGCGGCTTCTGATAATCCGATGTTGTATGAGGAGCTTCGCAGACTGAGAAATGAGACAGCGAGACGGATGGGCGTCCCTGCATACGTGGTGTTTACGGATAAGACCTTGCAGGAGATGAGTATGTATCTTCCGGTGACTCGGGATGAGATGCTGTCTATCAATGGTGTTGCACAGGCAAAGTATGAGAAGTACGGAAGAGACTTTATGGAGATGATTGCGCAGTATAAGGAAGAACATGCAAGAGAGCACAAAAAGCCTCAGGCAAAGGCAAGGATAAAGTTTTAATGGTGAAGATAAAGGGTTATTTTTTATAAATATCAATTCTTAATTGCGTTGTTTGACGATTGCGTAAAGTGTTTGGATAGGGTAAAATGGTTATGTAAACGTCCATGCACAGACGAAGTATGTGCTATGGGACTAACTATGGGGAAAGGGAGAATGAATATGATTAGAAGAAATTTACGAAAAGCAGGAAAGCAGCTCCTTGCAATGGGACTTTTAACTGTAACGGTTATTGCGGGGGCTATGAACCAGACTGTTACAGCACAGGCTGAGGAGGTACAGCTGATTCGTAGTGTCTATACCAATGAGTGGGTTACTCAGCAGCAGGCACTTTTCAGACCGATAGCGGTTATGATGCCTACAGATAAGAAGGCACAGCCATCTTATGGTATCAGTCATGCAAAGGTATTGTATGAGATTATGGAGGAAGGCGGCATTTCCAGACAGCTTGCTATTATTGATGATTGGCAGAATCTTACCAAGATTGGTAATATCAGAAGCTGTAGAGCTTATTACATACCGGTAGCTACCGAGTGGGACCCGATTTTGATTCATTTTGGCGGTGTTGTATATATGAAGGACAGAATTACGGCTCCTGATATCAATAATTTATCCGGTTCGGCACAGTATGGAGTTGGCGGAGGCGCAGTAGGTTCATCAGCATTTTACAGAACAACAGACCGTAAAGCACCACATAATGCGTATACCAGTGCAGCAGGTATCGTTAAGGCGTCACAGTCTCTTGGTTATTCAATAGGTCTAAGACCGGAGTATTATAATGTAAAGCATTTTACTTTTGCTGAGGGTGTGAATACATTAGAGCAGTATGGAACAGCCGCTGCTACAGCGAATGCAATTGATTTGTCACAGGTATTCAGATATACCAAGAGCTCTTTGGTATATAATCCGGCAGATGGTTTGTACTATAAGTCGATTCACGGAGAGTTACAGACAGATGGTGAAAATGGTGTTCCTCTTACTTTTGCCAATGTTATCGTGCAGAATACAAAGTGGTGTCAGTTAGACCAGAATGGTTATTTGTATTTCCAGATGCATGACACAACAGAGGACGGATACTATTTCACAAAGGGTAAGGCAATCCATATCACATGGCAGAAGACATCGGATTATGAGCCAACCAGATATTATGATGACTTTGGTAACGAGATTCAGTTGAATGAAGGTAAGACATATATTGCGATTGCGCAGTCGGGTAAGCAGGTAGTATTTTACTAAGGATATGATTTAGGAGGTTACAGATATGATTAAGGGATTTAAGATGAAATTATTTGCAGGACAGGAAGAGGAGTACGAGAGACGTCATAATCTCTTATGGCCGGAGATGGCGGATATGATTCATGAGCATGGCGGAAAGAACTATACGATTTTCCTAGATAGAGAGACGCTGACTCTGTTTGGTTACATTGAGATTGAGAATGAGGAACTTTGGGCAAAGGGCGCAGATACAGCAATCAATCGTAAATGGTGGGATTACATGGCTGATATCATGGAGACCAATCCGGACAATAGTCCTGTAAGTATTGATTTGCAGAATGTATTTCATTTAGATTAAGGAGTAAGAAATGAGATTTGAAACATGGAAGCTTGATATACCGGGAGCGGTACAGGCAAAGTTAAATATTTATCTTCAGGATAGTTATCCGGGAACATTGTTAATTGAGAAGAGACCGATGGTGCTTGTTTGCCCGGGTGGCGGATACGGACATGTATCACCCAGAGAAGCAGACCCGGTTGCACTGGAGTTCTTGGCAGCAGGATGTCAGGCAGCAGTGCTCTGGTATGATATTGCAGATCAGGGAGTAGAGTTTCCGCAGCATTTGATGGAGGTAGCAGCTTCAGTAGCATATTTGCGAGAACATGCAGATGAGTTCAATATTATTGCAGACCAGATTCTGGTAGCAGGATTTTCGGCAGGCGGACATCTTGTAGCAAGTCTTGGATGCTTCTGGCATGAGGATTGGCTTGAGAAGAAGATGAACATGCCTAAGGAGAACTATCAGCCAAACGGTTTGATTCTTGCATATCCTGTGATTACAGCGGGAGAGTTTGCACATAGAGGTTCCTTTGAGAATGTGATGGGAAGTAAGGCACAGGCAGGAGACGATGCAACAGGACTTAGCGGTGCAGAGCTTGAGGCAAAGCTTAGTCTTGAGCATCAGGTAACTGACAAGGTTCCGCCGGTATTTATGTGGCATACCTTCGAGGATGGAGCCGTTCCGCTTGAGAATTCATTGCTTTTGGCGACGGCACTGCGTAAGGCCGGTGTAAGTCTTGAGTACCATGTGTTCCCAAGAGGCGGTCATGGCTATGGACTTGCTAATAAACTGACTGTTATGCCATCTTTAAAGGAGCTTGACCCACAGTGTGAGCAGTGGATGAGTCTTTGTAAGAATTGGATTAAATACACATACATGAATTAGAATGGGACGGTGCTTCAGTACTGTGCTATTTAAAACGGACTATATTTTATAACAAAAGTTTAAGCTACGAGCATAAGATTTGCTAAATGTTTTTATATAAGTGTTCTCTATGTACGGAACCGGCGCATATTCGACATCCTTGTCTCAAATGCGCCTGCTGCCTTCATCCAAGCGGCAGCTTCCTATGGATTCCAAAACATTAACCAAATCTAAATACTCTTCGCAATACTTTTGCCTATAAAATATAGTCCGTTTTTGACGTGACACAGCGCTTAAGCACCTGTGTATATGAATTTTTTTGAAAAATTGAGTAACGTAACACTTTGCGATTAGACTACGAAAGAAAAGACTGTAATTTGTAATCAAAAGTATTGTGCAGAGCATTTAGTTATACTTGATGTTCGGAACTCTAACTTTTGATACAAACTACAGTCTTTTTATGTAGTATAATTGCAAAGTGTGGCTGTGTGCTTCTACTTCTCAGGATACATCCAGCCTTTGTATTCAAGGATGGAGAGCTTCTCTTGATTCTCCTTAGTGAGGAGAGTCTCGTTACGGTAGTTACGCGGTGTAATCTGCATCACATCCATAAAGTGACGATTGAAGCTTGAAACAGAGCGGAAGCCTACCATTTCGGAAATTTCTAAGATGGAGAATTCTGTACTTCTGAGAAGATTACAAGCCTTGTGAATACGTGTGTTGTTCACGAAATCCAAAGGACTGGTTCCCATAATGGAATGGAAAAGTCTTCTAAAATGTGTGGGACTAAGGCGGCAAATGTCAGCCAGATAATTAATGTCGAACTGCTGTGCAAAATTGTCCTCAATATAGTCCAAAACCGGCGACAATACCATGGCATTGTCAGGAGGGTGGTCAGTAAGCGTAGCTTCCTGACCACCCTCACTCTGTATTCTATGTAATTCTATACATAAAGATAATAGAAGCCCTGTTGCACTCATTTGGTAATGAGGGCGTTTTTCTTCTAATTCCTGAATGATTGTAGTCGTAAGCTGATATACCAATGGATAGGTGTCCCTGCTCAAAATATGCTTATACTCTTTATATGCAGAAAGAGACAGGTCGAAGCCTCTTGAAAAGTTAGGTGCTATATTACGGAATAATTCACTTGGGTCTATAAATAAGTAAGACCAGTGACTCTCTGTGCCCGGCGAGCTATATGTGGTATGCGGAATGTTACGCGGCACACAGGTAATATCGCCCTCCTTAAAATACAGCGGTTCCTGTCCGCTGAACTTCATATAGCCACTCTCGGAATGACATATCCCTATTTCCAAACAATTATGAAAGTGCAGATTCTTGCTTGGAATGTTGGAAATCTTCCAATGTTCACCTGATAAAAGCAGTACAGGGAAATCATATGGGAGATAATAATTACGGTATTCTGCGATACCTGATTTGGGCTTTGACATGTAAAATACCCCCTTATCCATGTTTAAATGGTTATTTTTGCAAAGAAAACAACATTATGTGAACACAAAAAATGAAAGGCTTTCAAAAATAACCAAGTGAAGCCATAATATTACATAATATAATCCCCCAAAAAAGAAAAACCTTCCAATGAAATTGAGAGGAAAATATTATGTAATAGACAAAATGCATATGAAAATGGTTTAATCCATAGTTAAAATATGCAGTTATACCATTCATTTCAAAATGGAGTATAACATAAATGGTTATTTTTGCATAGTATTTTTTGAAGTCTGGAGAGAAAAAGACTAAAAAATGTATAATAATAGACTCATAAAAGCCAGTAAACTATACAAAATAACGATATAGGGTTTTGGTTGGGAGGTTTCACAAATTATGAGTAAGGTAAAGAAACGTGGCAAAGAGATTGTCACAACAGTAAGTTGGAAGAATGCATTAAAGAGAGACTGGCAGTTGTATCTTATGTTGTTACTTCCTGTCATTATGGTGGTTCTGTTTAACTATGCGGCATATCCGGGATTGAGAATGGCATTCATGGATTATAAGCCGGCAAAGGGTTATGACGGTAGTAAATGGGTCGGCATGGAGACTTTTATAAAAATATTTAAGGATGCAGATTTTATCAGAGCATTGAAGAATTCAATCGTATTCAATCTCTTGGATTTATTAGTTGGATTCCCGATGCCGATTATTCTGGCACTTATGCTTAATGAATTAAAGTTCTTAAAGTTTAAGAAGGTTACACAGACCATTCTTTATTTGCCACATTTCCTTTCGTGGGCAATTATTGGTTCTGTAGCATATACAATGTTCCGTCCTTCATCAGGTTTGATTAATGTAATCATGATGGATTGGGGATTGATTTCAGAAGGTGTTCCTTTCCTGACTGAGAAGTACCATTGGGCGGTTACATATTTACTGATTGGTGTATGGCAGAATATGGGATGGGGAACCATTCTCTATCTTGCAGCGATTACAAGTATTAACGGTGAGTTATATGAGGCAGCTATCATCGATGGTGCCAACAGATGGCAGAAGATGTGGCATGTTACACTTCCGGGTATCAGAGGAACAATTGTAACTCTGTTAATTATGAACCTTGGACGTGTAATGGGTTCTAACTTAGAGAGATTGATGGCGTTTGATAATACACAGGTAAGAGATTTCCAGTATCAGTTGGCTGTATATATCTATCAGAAGGGTCTTGGAAACGGTAAGTTCTCACAAGGTACTGCGGTTGGTTTGTTCCAGTCATTGGTAGGTGTAGTACTGGTATTATTATCCGATAAGATTGCTAAGATGCTTGGCGAAGATGGTTTGCTATAGGAGGTTGTAAAGATGGCAAAAAAGAATATGGATGAAGTGAGCTCCGATGGAAGCCGCGCAATAAGTAGATTTCAAATAAGCGATATCGTGATTATCGTTGTGATTGTTGCCCTTTGTGCGACATGTGTCCTGCCTTTCTGGCATGTGCTTGTAAAGTCTATTTCCGGTAATAACGCTGTTATGATGAAGGAAGTATTTTTCTGGCCGAAGGATTTGTCGTTTGAGGCATATACAAAGGTTTTTGCAGACGATACAATGGTTCATTCTATGTTATATAGTGCGATGGTTACATTGATTTTTACCATTCTTGGTATGGTGGTATGTACATGTTCGGCATATCCGCTTTCTAAGAAGAGATTAAAGGGAAAAGGATTCTTTACTTTTGTATTGATGGTTCCTATGTATTTCTCAGCAGGTATGATTCCGGCATATTTATTAATGCATGATTTACATTTGTTAGATACTATGTGGGTATTAATTCTTCCGTTGATTTACTCTCCTTACAATATGTTGGTTATGAAGACATATTTCCAGAGTTCTATTCCGGATTCATTAGAGGAGTCAGCGTTCCTGGATGGTGCAACCAATTTCCAGATTTTGTGGAAGATTGTATTACCGCTTTGCAAGCCGATTATCGCAACACTTTCTCTCTTCTATGCAGTAGGTAGATGGAATGCGTATAGTGATAATATGTACTATATCAGAACAGACAGCTTGAGAATGATTCAGTATAAGCTTTACCTGTTGGTACAGGGAGCAGAAGCATCTATTGCTACATCATTAGGAGATGTTGGTGGTGCTTCCAATACAACAACACCTGAGGTACTTCAGGCAGCATGTATTATGTTCGTTACAATACCGATTGTTATCATTTATCCTTTTGTTCAGAAGTATTTTGTAAAGGGTGCAATGGTAGGTGCAGTAAAGGGCTAACTATTAATTTGGTATTAACCTAGAGGGGTTATACATAAATCAGAACTTTAAAAAAAATTATATTAAAGTTTTTACACGAAAAGGAGGATTTCATTATGAAGAAGAATACTCTTCAGAAACTTCTTGCTGTATCACTTGTAGGTGCTATGGCAATGGGGTCATTAACAGCATGTGGCGGTTCAGATGATGCTTCTACATCATCAGACAGCGCAAAGACAGAGACAAAGAAGGAAGATACTGCACAGAAGGCAGATACATCTTCAACAGACAGCAAGGCAGATGCATCAACAGATACAAAGGCAGATGCTCCTGCAGTTGCAGGTATCGAAGGATTTACAGCTTTCGATGAGCAGGTTAAGTTAAGAATCCCTGTTTATCAGCGTGCTACACCTAACGGTGCTCCGGATGCTGCAAACAACTACTGGACAGAGTGGGTACAGAAGGAGTTCGGTGATAAGTACAATATCGATGTAGAGTATGTACCATTTGCTCGTGGTCAGGAGAATGAGAACTATGCACTCTTAGCTGCATCAGGTGAACTTCCTGTATGTTGTTTCGAGTACGACTATCCTGATGTAACTATGTATCAGAATGAAGGTTACTTCCAGACATATGATATTGACTGGTTTAAGCAGATTGCTCCTACATACTGGGCAAATATGGAAGCTGAAACTCTTGATCAGTATACAGAAATCAATGGTGAGAACGTTCTTTTAATCGGTACTAGACCATATGGTAAAACAAATTACCAGTTCGTAACATTCTATCGTAAGGATTGGATGGAGGCTGCAGGTTACAGCGAGTATCCTTCAGACCCTGCAGACTTACTTGAGATGTATGCAAAGATTACAGAGCTTGGTCTTTGTGGCGACCATGTTCTTGGCGGAACAAAGGTTGAGGGTAATGGTGTAGACCAGAACTACGCATACAGAACATATCCACAGGATGAGCTTACATGGGCAACAACAGGTGATTACTCTATCCCGGCTCTTCCGACAGAGGCTCAGAAGAAGCTTTTGCAGTGGAACAACAAGCTTTATAACTTAGGTTATATTGATGACGAGTATAATACAAGAACAGCTGATTTCGCAATCAGTGATTTCGTAAGTGGTAAGTGCTTTACATATTCTTGCTACGCTACAAATAACGTAGACGTATTAAATCAGTTCTACGAGTCAAATTCTGATGGAAAGTTAGGAATTATTACAAACAACGGTCCAGAGACATACTCTGATGGAACTTGCAACGCATTCCGTCCAAACGGTATCTTTGGTGAGTACATTGGATTCTCAAGTCAGGCAACAGAGGATGAGATGAAGGCATTTGCTATGTACCTTGAGTGGATGAGCCAGGAGGATGTTCTCTTCACATTACAGTGGGGATTCGAAGGAATCAACTTCAACTATGATGAGAATGGCAACCCTGTATCTGTAGCAGATCAGTCAGGTCTTGCTGAGCAGCAGAGCCATAACAACAACGTTGATATGTGGTGTCTTGTAACAGCTACAAGATCGCTTGGCGATGTTGACAAGGATATCAAGGCTATTACACCTACAGGTTACCCAGATTCAGAGCAGTTCTTCAAGGATATTAAGAAGAACTACGAAGGTCAGTTAGCTTGCTACGATGCAGGTTTAGCTTCACCTGACTGTATGTTTACTGTAAGTATCGCAGCTTCTGATGAGTACAAGGAGACATTATGGACAACATATGCAACTCTTAGAGATAAGGTTGTAATGGGTTCAGAGGCAGACTTCGAGAAGAACTACGAGGAAGCTAAGCAGCAGTATCTTGATGCCGGTTACCAGGCAATTATTGATGAGAAGAAGGCAGCTTACGAGGCAGGTTACTTTAACTAATCATCTTTAGAAAAGAATAAGTAATTATGAATACGGCCCCCCGGCATAGGCTGGGGGGCTATATTTAAAAAGGATTCCTGCATTTTCCTAAGAGCTTTTGCAAGTGGTGAGAGCTTTTATGAAAGTGTGAGATGTAATGAAATTGCAATTCGTGTTCAATAGAATACATTTCGTGCAAAAGTTGACATAAACGCAGTGAAATGTGGTATGTTATGATTGCTTAAAGTATATGCTATGGCTGCTTTGAGCGATACAAATAGCTTTAAGGAAATATGAGGAGGAACAAATATGTTAAAGCTTGAGTTTGACCAGAAGGAAATTGAGGAAGTAATTGACAAAATTGTCAAGAGAACAATGAAAATGGATTTGACATGGGATTGGCCATGCGGCGTTGCGTATTATGGTATTGCAGACGCATACGAAAAGACAGGTAATGAAGAGTATTTAAAGCTTTTAAAGGATAGAGTAGATGAGTTAATTGAGCTGGGACTTCCAAGCGTATGGACGGTAAATGCCTGTGCAATGGGTCACTGTCTGATTACCTTATATAAGGCAACAGGAGAGTCAAGATACTGGGATATTGTAATGAGTAAGATTGCTTACATCAGAAAGGATGCTCTTAGATTTGGAGATAGTGTATTACAGCATACTGTATCGGCAAATAATGATTTTCCGGAGCAGTGCTGGGCAGATACTTTATTTATGGCAGCCTTCTTCTTATTAAGAGTAGGTGTGGAGTTAGAGGATGAGGATTTGATTGAGGATGCGTTGAATCAGTATTATTGGCACATCAAGTACTTGCAGGACCCGAAGACAGGCTTCTATTATCATGGATATGACAATATTGCAGGAGACCATATGTCAGGTTTTTACTGGGGACGTGCAAATGCATGGGCTGCATTTACTATGTCACAGGTAGGCGGTATTTTACCTAAGTGCTACCTCTATCCTAAGTATATGGATGTGGCAGGTTCATTAAATGAACAGTTAGCGGCATTGAAGTTAGTACAGACAGAAGATGGATTATGGAGAACTATTTTGGATGATGAGGAGTCTTATGAAGAGATTTCAGCATCAGCAGGTATTGCAGCAGCGATGGTGACAAGAGGTAATCCGCTTCATTCTAAATATATTAATAAGGCAATTAAAGGATTGCTTGCAAACGTAAGTGAAGACGGTCGCGTTTTAAACGTTTCAGGTGGTACAGCAGTAATGAACGATAAGGATGGCTATAGAAATATTTCCAGAGATTGGATTCAGGGCTGGGGACAGGGGCTCGCACTTGCATTCTTTGGACAGTTACTTGTAGCGAATAATATCGAGAAAGATGGTGCATTATAAAATGTTTTCAAAGACATTTGTATTTCAAACAGATGGAAAAGTGAATACAGATAGTCGAGCGATAGAGGTTGCCGGTGGCAAGCTATATGATACGAAAACAGGTTATGGATTTGTCGTAGAGGAGAATCGTCGTAAGAATGAATGGTTACAGATGCCGGAGTTGAATTCAGGCTTTGACGTACCTTATTGGTATTGTGATGAGACTGTGACGGCAATCAGTAAGGATAATAAGGGGTATTTTGTTGATTCGGCTGCTATTATAGATAGGATTGATGCAAAGAAAGGACGTAAGGTTCCGCTTTGTTTCAAGGCAGATGTGAATCGACTTGGTAATTACGAGGTGAGTCTGAAGCTTTACGCCAAAGGCGAGGTTATCGTATTTGCAGGTCCGAGAAGACTTGTGTACAAGGATATGCTTGAAATCAAGAGGGAGGTTACATGTACATTTGTGTTGAATGTATGTGATATTATTCCACGTGGAAAAACCTGCCTTTGGGAGCGGCGCTGTGTGGATATTGCTCTTTTAGGAGATGAGGTTCATCTACAGGAGATGAGGATTAAGCAGGTGAATTGTCCGACTCTGTATATTGCAGGTGATTCTACGGTGACGGACCAGTCGGCTGAGTATCCGTATGCTCCGGGAACCAGTTATGCAGGCTGGGGACAGATGATTTCGGCGTATTTGCCAAAGGGTATTGCAGTATCTAATCATGCACATTCGGGACTTACGGTAGAGTCTTTCCGCTCAGAGGGGCATTATGCAATTATTCAGTCTAATATTAAGCCCGGTGATTATCTGATGGTGCAGTTTGCACATAATGACCAGAAGCTGATGCATCTAAAGGCAAGAGGTGGATATCAGGAGGGCATTATTGAGTACATTGAGGAGACACGAGCAAGAGGCGCACATCCGATAATTATAACGCCGCTTGCAAGGAATTCATGGAAGGCAAATGATGGTACATATAATGATTTGCTTGAGGAATATGCAGATGTATGCCTTGAGATTGGCAAGAAGTATAAGGTACCGGTTGTGGACCTTCATGGAATGAGTAAGGGGTTTGTATTAGAGAAGGGACTTGAGGCTTCTAAGCCTTATTTCTTCCCGAAGGATTTTACACATTCTAATGATTATGGTGCCTATATGATGGCGGGCTTTATTGCAGAAGCACTTAAGAACATGGGTAATCGTCAGGGAATGGAGATTTATGCAAGACTGATACGATGTATTGAGCTGAGAGAGGATGCATGGATTCCAAATGATGATTTGGATTTACCCGAGGTGCCCAAGGCATATAGAAATGTTCCGAATCCCAATGGAGATATGACTTTATTTGCGGATTTGGAAAGACCGGCAGAACCGCTTGTAAGAGTAGATGCGTTGGATATGGTAATTAAGTCGGCGAGATTTTTCCCAACGAATGTTTTTAATGATATTTATGATGATATCGTGGGACATGAGTGGTATGCGGGCACGGTAGAGTGTGCATATCAGAATGGTATTATTTTGCCGCAGATGATACATAATAACCGGTTTGAACCGGATAAGAAGGTTACCTTGGAGGAATTTTTGGTATTTATTATGAGCGGATACAGAAGTAGAAAGAATCTTCCTGAGGAAACTGCCTGTGAATTGGATGAGATGAGTACGGTGTATTGTATGCCGTATGTCAGAGCAGCATATAAGCTTGGTGTCGTACATGCAGATGATGATTTAAAGGCATGGGTGACAAGAGAGCGTGCAGCCCGAATTTGCAGGGAACTTAAGATTTAAAGTAGTAAGAAAGGCGATAAAAGGAAATGAGTAAAGGTAGTTTTACACTGCCGGGTGAGGCAGGATATGAAAAGTTGACATTGGAGCTTGCAGAAAAGTGGGGCGCAGATGTTATTCGAGACAGTGACGGAACAGTACTGTCAGATGAGATTACAAATGCAGGATATGGTATTTATTCTACGATTTGTATTATCAGAGACCATAATGAGTGGGCAAAGAAGAATCTTGATAAGCTACAGCAGTCTTTCCTTATGACTTCGCCTAGAGTAGCTGATAAGGATAGTATTGTTATTCCTGTTATGGAGGATTTCTTTGCGGAGCAGTTTGCAGTGAACAGCAGTGCGGAGGCTCTTGTATACTGGCAGGTATATGACAGAACCACGGATACAGAGGTTGCAAGAGATAAGTGGTCTTATGATGAGACAAAGCAGGAGGTAGTGGTTAATGGAATTACGCCTTGGCATACTTATACTGTAAACTTTTTGGCTTATCGTATTTGGGAAGAGATTTCCATGTATAACCATACTACAAATAACTGGGATAAAGAGCATTTGATGCAGATTGACCCGGTATATCCTGAGACACAGGAGTATCTAAAGAACTGGATGACGAATTGGTGTGAAACACATCCGACAACAACTGTTGTTCGTTTTACATCCATGTTCTATAATTTTGTATGGATTTGGGGTAGCAGCGAGAGAAACAGACATCTCTTTTCTGACTGGGCATCCTATGACTTTACAGTGAGCCCTAAGATGTTAAATGACTTTGCTGACAAGTACGGATATCGTTTGACGGCAGAGGATTTTATCAATCAGGGTAAGCTTCACGTAACTCATATGCCGGGTAATCAGAAGAAGACAGACTGGATGAACTTCATCAACAGATTTGTAGTTGATTTTGGTAAGGAATTAATTGATATCGTACATAACTATGGTAAGAAAGCATATGTGTTCTATGATGACAGCTGGGTAGGTGTTGAACCTTATAAGGAAGAGTTCAAGGAGTTTGGCTTTGATGGCTTGATTAAGTGTGTATTCTCGGGTTATGAGGTAAGACTTTGCTCAGGTGCAGAGGTTGGTACACATGAGCTTAGATTGCATCCGTATTTATTCCCTGTAGGACTTGGTGGAGCACCAACCTTCATGGAGGGTGGAAACCCTACTTTGGATGCGAAGAAGTATTGGAACAGTGTAAGACGTGCATTGCTTCGTACACCGATTGACAGAATCGGTCTTGGCGGATACTTACATTTGGTAGAGGATTTCCCGGATTTTGTGGATTACATTGCAAAGATTTCAGATGAATTTAGAACATTAAAGGAGCTTCATGGTGCAGGAAAGCCATATCACTGCAAGACGAGAGTGGCAGTGCTTCATTACTGGGGCAGCCTTCGTTCATGGACATTGTCAGGTCATTTCCATGAGACATATATGAATGATTTGATTCATATCAATGAAGCGTTAAGCGGACTTCCGATTGAGGTTAAGTTTATTAACTTTGAGGATGTAAAGAACGGCGCATTGAAGGATGTAGATGTTGTGATAAATGCCGGTGCGGCAGGTACTGCTTGGAGTGGCGGCGATGCATGGAAGGATGAGGCACTCGTAGAGGCACTGACAAAGTGGGTATACGAAGGCGGTGCATTTATCGGTGTAAATGAACCATCCGCAGTTGCAGGATTCGACAGCTACTTTAGAATGGCACATGTGCTTGGTGTAGATAAGGATATTGTTGATAGAGTATGCCACGGACAGTGGAGCTTTGAGGTAGATGACGAGGCTGCTGCAAAGGTTATGGTAGATGGAGCTTATGTTCCTGAGAGAGTGAAGTGTCATTTAACCGACGGTAAGGCAAAGGTATTGGCTGCCAAGGATAATAATCCGTTAATGACAGTAAACAGCTTTGGTAAGGGACAGGGAATCTATATGTCGACCTTTGATGTCAATAATGAGAATACCAGAATGCTGTTGAATCTGATTCTTACAGCCGGTAAGGAAGCTACAGATGGCAATTATCTTACAGATAATGCGAATATGGAGTGTGCATATTATCCTGAGAGCAAGACATTGATTATTATTAATAATTCAGGAGAAACACAGACCACATCTGTTAAGACGGAGTACGGTGTTGAGACTGTTACTTTAGAAGCATACGATACAATTATTAAAACTTTATAGTCGAAAGTGCCACGCATTTTGCGTGGCATTTTTTGCGATAAATTCGGGTTTGTCGAACTGTTCTCGGCGCACGCCCTAACAGGTTTCATTCGAAAGCAGGAGCTCCGGGTTAAGAGTTTCTAGGTGCTTTTATATAGGTGTTCTAAGACATACGGAACCGGCGGCGATTCGGCATCCGTGCCTCAGATTGCCGCCTAGCGCCTTCATCCAGGCGGCGCTTTCCTATATGTTCAAAAAGCACTAAGAAACTCTAACACCCTACGCCGGCTTTCTGCATGAAACCTGTTAGGGCTTTCGCCTGGGTAGTCGAATATTCCTATTGTTAATATGTGTTATTTCTGCTAAATTGGGGTTTAGTTGAGTTAGGAGAGTCAAGTGATAGAATATGCACGCTCATTCGCCGTGCCAAGGCGCTTGTTCATGGATATGAAGCTTTATTTCATGTCTGATTTGTTATAAATTGCTACAGTTGGTCTTTTACAAATGAAATAGGAGTAAAAGACCAACTGTTAAGGATTTACTTGGTCTTTCGTAAGCGAAACAGTGCCAAAAGACCAACTGTTAAGGATTTACTTGGTCTTTCGTACGTGAAACAGTGCCAAAAGACCAACTGTTAAACATTTACTTGGTCTTTCGTACGTGAAACAATGCCAAAAGACCAACTATTAAGGATTTACTTGGTCTTTTATAGGTGTAGAAATAATATAAGACCAAGTGACGCAATTAAAATATTTTTTTAAGCTTCAGCAGTCGAACACACCACTTGCTGCGCTAGCACACCTAAACCAAAATTTAATTGATTACGAATCTATTGTTTGATTACCTCAAGCTTTGCTTGGATGATACGAAAGAACAGACTCTATTTGTCGTAAAATGTATTGTGGAGAGTATTTAGTGGTTCTTGATGTTTTTAGAGACAATAGCAAGCCGCCGCCTGGACGAAGGCGGCAGTAGCCAATTGAGCCAAGGATGGCGAATCGGCTGCGGTTGCGTACGTTTTAGAACACTTAAATAAAAACATCTAGCACCACTTATGCTCGGAACTCCTACTTTTGAGACAAATAGAGTCTGTTTGTGTATCAGTCAGGCAAAGCGGGAACTGCTCGACAAACCCAGATTTATTAGAAAAGAATTTGCTTGAGCTAGGAATATAAAACGATATTGAATAAAGTAAGCTATATTTTATGGCGAAATGAACATAAATTTATTTGAATAATAGAAAGAAATGTGCAAAATGTGAAAACACTTACAATAATGATGTGTTAGATTAAGAAAGATTGGAGATAAAAGATAAAAAACAAAGAAGCCCGATAAAATCGGGCTTCCTGTTTGTGTAAAAGGGGAATTCTTCCGGAATTGCTAATTAGCAAGTTCAGCATTGCTGCTAAACATGTTATTATAATACACTCTACAACCAGATTAATCTATAACTATATTGCAAAAAAGTAGAACTATTTTGATTAGTGCAACCGTTTTCGCAAAACATAAAATTGAAAGCGTTTACATTTTTTGCGTGCACTTTGATGCAGTACAGTGATGCAATTGTAAAGGCTCTGTTATGCATTTTCGAAGGATATAGCAAAGTAGCTGTGTAGATATAATACCTGTGAAGGCGCCAAGACTATCAATCAGAACGTCTTTGGGAGAGCCTGCCCTGCCATCTACAAATAGCTGATGTATTTCATCTGATGAAGCAAATAAAGCACAAAAGCATAATGCGATAAAAAACAAACGCTTACCTCGTACACGGTAAAGGGTATACAGCGGAAGAGATATTGTTATGCCTAACAGCATATATTCTCCAAAGTGTCCTACTTTACGAATAAAGGTGTGAATCTGTTCTACTGCCTGTGTGGATTGTAGAACTGTCAGGTCCAAATTCAGTAGCTTGTCGATGCAATCAATGACATAGAATGCGACCTGCTCGCTAAGTGATGAGCTTTCACCGGAATCCTGCGCAGAAAATGAGAAAATCATACTCATAACCAGCAGTGCAGGAAGAAAAGAAAGTGCTTTTAATATAGTGAATTTTGTAATGTGTTTTTTCATGTAAATATCCTTTCTGTTTTGAATCATGATTATTATAGTATTGTTTTTTATAAATCACAAGAGGACACAATTGTGTGTTATTTGCCAAAATCGAGAAAAAGTATAAAGAAAATGTGTACTTTTGTCTATTTTATGATAAAATCAAGGTAAGACTGCGAAGAATAGAAAGAATGCAGTGAAATGTGAGGTGTTACCAACTATGTATGAGAGCGATAAGATGACCAGAGACGAGATAAAGGCAATCTATGAAGAGGATGTTCATAAGCTGCTTCGTTATTTGAATTGGTTACAGAAGGTGAGCGGAACAGTCACATCGGACATTTATAAGGGAGAGGGAATTGAGTCAACCTCTGTTACATTTCCGGTGTATGATGCGAATCTCCTGGCGTTTATAAAGGAGATAAAAGGTTCTGTGTTTATGAATAAGAATTGTGTATATACATATTCGAAGTATAGATTGCGTACACCGGCGGATGAACTGAAGCTGATTGACAGATGTACGATGCAGGAGGTTAAACTGATTGGTGATATATTGGCCAATTATGCGATTAAGGGTACTGTTAAGGGTACAGTCTGGTCAGAAGGTGTAAAAAACGGTATTTATTTGGCAGCAGTATTAAAGTTGAAGGATTTATTAGAGATTAGAAAACCATTGGCATAATAAAACGAATCGTATAGTAAACCATACTATTCGTTTGGAAGGACAGGATAAGGGGAATGGGAGACAAGTCAATACAGAAGAAAAAGTACATTATAGAGAAGGCAGCATTGGTATTTGGTGAGAAGGGATATAAGAATGTAACCATGAAGGATATCGTGGAAGCCTGTGATATCAGCAGAGGTGGTTTATATCTTTATTTTGGCAGTACAAAGGAGATATTTGAAGCTGTATTGGAGAGTACCGGACTCATTTCTAAGCCGGAAGAGGATGAGGATATGTTACCCGGAGAGAGACTGCTATATTTCTTAGAGGAGAAGAAGCAGGAGATTCTGGATGCGGGGAACAGTCTTAGAATGGCGATTTATGAGTATATGTTTGCTCATGGAGAGTCGGACACTGTTGAAGCGGGAGGCTTCGAACGGGATTTGCATCGCTTGCAGGAGATTATAGAGGAAGGTGTGGCAACTGAGTGGATGGTTTGTGAGGAGCCGAAAGCAGCGGCACGCAATATCCTGTATGCGTTAGAGGGAGTAAAGGTGTCTGCTCAGACAAGAAAGATTACGTCTGAGATGATAGACAGGGAGATAGAATATATGATGGGTACATTAGGTCTTGCTTTGGAGTGAGGCCTTTGTTATTTCGTAAGAAAGGTCAAAAGTTTATTGAAAAAGTGCGTGTTTTCGTATATTTAGACAATTGCAAAATATGAAGAATTTTGTATAATGATACATGGTGGTCATTTTATGCCCTTTTGGGCTGGATGATAGATAGAAATTATTAACAAAAGTAGAATTACGGAGGACTCATTCAATGGGAAATGTAAAGCGTATTTACGTGGAAAAGAAGGCTTCATTTGCTGTTAAGGCTGTTGAGCTGGAAGAAGAATTAAAGAGCTATCTGGGAATTAACGGATTAGAGAAGGTTAGAATTTTCATCCGTTATGACGTAGAGAACTTATCTGAAGAGGTGTTTGAGAAGGCATGTCAGTGTGTATTCTCAGAGCCGCCTGTAGATGATTTGTACTTAGAGACATTTGATATTCCTGCAAATGGAAGATGCTTTTCTGTAGAGTTCTTACCGGGACAGTTTGACCAGAGAGCAGACTCTGCTGTTCAGTGTGTAAGATTCTTAAAAGAAGACGAGGAGCCAATCATTAAGACTGCAGTTACTTATCTTTTGATTGGTAATATTTCTGATGATGAGTTCAATAAGATAAAGTCTTATTGTATCAACCCTGTTGATTCAAGAGAGACAGATATGGTGAAGCCAGAGACTCTTGTAACAGAGTTTGAGGAGCCTGCTGATGTGGCAAGCTTTGTAGGTTTCAAGGATATGCCTGAGGCAGAGCTTAAGGCATTATATGATTCATTAGGTCTTGCTATGACCTTCAAGGATTTCCTTCATATTCAGAACTACTATGTAACTGAGGAGAAGAGAGACCCTTCAGTAACAGAGATTAGAGTATTAGATACTTATTGGTCTGACCACTGCCGTCATACTACATTCTCTACAGAGTTAAAGGATGTAACATTTGAAGATGGTTATTATACAGAGCCGATTAAGACAACATATGAGAACTACCTTGCTACAAGAGAAGAGATTTTCAAGGGTAGAAAGGATAAGTATGTCTGCCTTATGGACTTAGCGCTTATGGCTATGCGTAAGCTTAAGAAGGATGGCAAGCTTGCAGATATGGAAGAGTCTGATGAGATTAATGCATGTTCTATCGTAGTTCCTGTTGAGATTGATAAGGAAGACGGTAAGGGTGTTATTACAGAGGAGTGGTTAGTAAGCTTTAAGAATGAGACACATAACCACCCGACAGAGATTGAGCCTTTCGGTGGTGCGGCTACCTGTCTTGGTGGTGCTATCCGTGACCCATTGTCAGGACGTTCTTATGTATATCAGGCAATGCGTGTAACAGGTGCTGCAGACCCTACAGTTCCTGTTGAAGATACAATGAAGGGTAAGCTTTCACAGAAGAAGCTTGTTCGTGGTGCGGCAAGCGGATACTCTTCATACGGTAACCAGATTGGTCTTGCAACAGGATACGTTAAGGAGATTTATCATCCTAACTATGTTGCTAAGAGAATGGAAATCGGTGCTGTAATGGGTGCTGCTCCTAGAGCAAATGTTATTCGTGAGAACTCTGACCCGGGTGATATCATCATCCTTTTAGGCGGACGTACAGGACGTGACGGCTGCGGTGGTGCTACAGGTTCTTCTAAGGTACACACAGAGGCTTCTATCGAGACTTGTGGTGCTGAGGTTCAGAAGGGTAATGCACCTACAGAGCGTAAGATTCAGAGATTATTCAGAAGAGAAGAAGTTAGTAAGTTAATTAAGAAGTGTAACGACTTTGGTGCGGGTGGTGTTTCCGTTGCTATCGGAGAGCTTGCTCCGGGTCTTATTATCGAGATGGATAAGGTTCCTAAGAAGTATGCAGGTCTTGACGGTACAGAGCTTGCTATTTCTGAGTCACAGGAGAGAATGGCAGTTGTTGTAGACCCTAAGGATGTTGCACAGTTCCTTGCATATGCGGCAGAGGAGAACTTAGAGGCTATCGAGGTAGCTACAGTAACAGCTGACCCTAGACTTGTTATGATTTGGAGAGGTAAGGAAATCGTTAACCTTTCAAGAGCATTCCTTGATACAAACGGTGCGCATCAGGAGACAGGCGTATATGTTGATACACCTGTTAAGGAGGATAACTACTTCAATAAGGTAGCTATCGCTAAGGTTGAGGAAGCATTAGCAGCTGGTAATGTGAAGGATGCTATGTTAGCAGAGTTAAATGACCTTAATGTATGTTCACAGAAGGGTCTTGTTGAGATGTTTGACGCTTCTATCGGTGCAGGCAGTGTATTCATGCCTTATGGTGGTAAGTATCAGTTAGCTGAGACTCAGACAATGGTTGCCAAGCTTCCTGTATTAAAGGGTAAGACTGATGTTGTAACTATGATGAGCTACGGCTTCGACCCATATTTATCTTCATGGAGCCCATATCACGGTGCTGTATATGCGGTAACAGAGTCTATCGCAAGAATCGTGGCAACAGGTGGTGACTACAAGAAGATTAGATTAACATTCCAGGAGTACTTCAGACGTATGTCTGAGAATCCTGCAAGATGGAGCCAGCCATTTGCTGCATTACTTGGTTCATATGATGCACAGATGGGATTCGGTTTGGCTTCTATCGGTGGTAAGGACTCTATGTCAGGTACATTTAATGACATCGATGTTCCTCCAACATTAGTTTCTTTCGCTGTAGATGTTGCAAAGCAGCAGGATATCGTAAGCCCTGAGCTTAAGAATGCAGGTGATAAGTTAGTAGTATTCTCTATTAAGAAGGATGAGTACGACTTACCTGTATATGAAGAGGTTATGAAGCTTTATGATGGTATCAACGCACTTATGGCTAAGCAGGCTATCGTTGCAGCGTATGCACTTGATTCTAAGGGTATCATGGCAGCAGCAGCTAAGATGGCATTCGGTAACAAGCTTGGCGTTGAGTTTGATGCAGCATTAGAGGCTAAGGCATTATTTGCGAACCAGTTAGGTGATATTATTGCAGAAGTATCAGCAGAGGGTATGAAGGCTCTTAGTGAGAGCGGTATTGCTTACACTGTAGTAGGTACAGTACTTGCTGAGAACGCCGGATTTGTATATAAGGATACAACAGTAACTATGGAGGATGCTTTGAAGGCTTGGACAAGCAAGCTTGAGAAGGTATTCCCTACAAAGGCTGTTAAGGCTACAGATGCGATTGAGACAAAGCTTTTCAATGCATCAGAGATTCACATTTGCAAGAATAAGGTTGCTAAGCCTACAGTATTTATCCCTGTATTCCCGGGTACAAACTGTGAGTACGATAGTGCAAAGGCATTTGAGCGTGCAGGAGCAAATGTAATTACAAAGGTATTCCGTAACATGACTGCTTCTGATATCAGAGAGTCAGTAGATGAGTTCGAGAAGGCAATCGCACAGGCACAGATTATCATGTTCCCGGGTGGATTCTCAGCCGGTGATGAGCCTGATGGTAGTGCGAAGTTCTTCGCAACAGCATTCCAGAATGCGAAGATGAAGGAAGCTGTTATGAAGCTTTTAAATGAGAGAGATGGTCTTGCACTTGGTATCTGTAACGGATTCCAGGCGTTGATTAAGTTAGGTCTTGTACCTTACGGCGAGATTACAGGACAGACTGTAGATTCTCCTACACTTACATTCAACACAATTAACCGTCACATCTCTAAGATGGTTTATACTAAGGTTGTTTCTAATAAGTCACCTTGGTTACAGCAGGCAGAGCTTGGTAAGACATACGTTACTCCGGCATCTCACGGTGAGGGACGTTTCGTAGCTCCTAAGGAGTGGATTGATAAGCTCTTTGCTAACGGTCAGGTTGCTACACAGTACTCTGATTTCAATGGAAATCTTTCTATGGATGAAGAGTGGAACGTTAACGGTTCTTACGCTGCTATCGAGGGTATCACATCTCCGGATGGTAGATGCTTTGGTAAGATGGCACATGTTGAGCGTCGTGGCGATGCAGTAGCAATGAACATCTATGGCGAGCAGGATTTGAAGATTTTCGAGTCTGGTGTGAAGTATTTTAAGTAAGATAGAGACCTTGTGCTGCGGCACAAGGTCTTTTTGTAAAGAGATATATGATTTTGCGACGGAGAAAAGCATTGAATTAAGAATTTGCCACAGCAAATTCTTATGAAGTGTTGTAGTCGCGCAACACTTTTGTAAAGTCTTTTTTGAGAAAAAGTCGCATAAAAATATCAGTGGGTTTCGAAAGATATTTCGTGATTATGTCATCTGTACTTTTTTGGTGATTAGGAGTATACTATCTTTTATCGGAAGAGCGAGGTGTAACATAGATGGCAAATAAGATTTATGGACAGGAAGTACCATTTGTCGAGACTATGGATGAAGCTGTGAAGAGCAAGATTGAGCGTGCATTCTTGAAGAAGGGTGTATCTTATCTGATTAAGGTAGATAAGGTGATGGATAGAAAGAAGGGCTTATTCGAGAAGAGTAAGAAGTATTCCTTTTATATCAGCCGTTTTCAAGAGGAGCAGGCGAAGAGTGCCATGGCAGAAAGTGAATTCGAAGAAGATAGTGTAGTTTTCTTGATTCAATAAGAATGGAAGGGTATCGTAATTTGTACGGTACCCTTTGTTACGTTATTGCTTTGCAATAACGTAACAAAGAGTATTAGTATGCACACGCCAAAGTAGGGAATAGGTCGCATAAATGCGACGCTTTGGCGGCGCAAGAATGTGCTTTGCACATTCTCATTTTGTTACGTAGGGAGGAAAATCTAGTATGATGGACTTTGGAAAGATTATGAAGATTAAGGGGGCATGGGATACCTTTAATGGGAACCACCCCAGATTTATGCCTTTTATGAAGGCGATTGCACAGGATGGTGTGCAGGAAGGAACGATTATTGAGATTAAGGTGACGAATCCTGCGGGTAAGGAGTATAATACCAATATGAAGATTACACAGAGTGATTTGGAGCTGTTTGCGCAGATGAAGGGTATGATGAATTAGAAGATGGCTAATATAAGAAACTATCAGAAGGAATTGGACAAGTTAATAGATGGATTAGTAAAGCAGGATAAAGTACCAACTCTTTTCTTGCATAGCTGTTGTGCGCCATGTAGCAGTTATGTGTTGGAGTATTTGCGTCAGTATTTTAAGATTACGGTCTTTTACTATAATCCCAATATTTCGGCAGAGCCTGAGTATGTAAAACGTGTAGAGGAGCAGAAGCGACTGATTGCGGCGTATAATGAGCAGGCTTTAGACAGCATGGTGAAGAGGGCAGATGATACTTTTGTTAAGGTCTATCCGATTGATATTGTGGAGGGAGACTATATTCCGCAAGAGTTCTACGATATTGCGAAGGGCTTGGAGCAGTGTCCGGAAGGCGGCGAGAGGTGCTATGCTTGTTATGAACTTCGACTTCGTAAGACTGCGCAACAGGCAGCAGAGCAAGGCTTTGACTATTTTGCAACGACTTTGACGATTAGTCCTCTTAAGAATGCACCAAAGCTGAATGAAATCGGTGAGAAATTGTCGGCAGAGTATGATGTAGCTTGGCTTCCGTCGGATTTTAAGAAGAAGAATGGTTATAAGCGTTCGATAGAGTTGTCGGCAGAGTATGATTTATATAGACAGGACTATTGTGGATGTATATATTCGAAGGTGGAAAGGGAGAAACAGAAGCAGGGGGAGTAAGATGAAATTTACAGAATTAGCAATACATTGGAAACGAATCTTTGAACTGGAATGGGAATCCATTTGCGAAGGTAGTAAGGCGATTGCAGCAGTTATCGTGAATGAAGTTGGCGAAATTGTATCTGAGGGAAGAAATCAAATATCAGAAACTAATGTACCTAATCCAACAACAGCTCATGCGGAAACAGAGGCAATCAGAAATCTTGATGTGAGTATATACACAAAGCCAAAGGCATATACGCTATATGCAGGACTAGAGCCATGTATCATGTGTATGGGAACATTGGTAATGGGGCATATTCGCAATGTAGTGATAGCAGCTAGAGACGATTATGGCGGAGCAATGGATTTGATTAAATATAGCAAGTTTGCCAAAAGCAAGGATATCAAGATTACATGGTTAGATAACGAATTAGGAGATATGCAAAGAGCATTTCAGACGATTCGTGAGTTGATTTATAATCAGGATGAAGATAAGCGAAGGCAGATGTTGGAGGATTTTTCTGTCTATAATAAGAGAGGCGTCGATGCGGCTGCGAAGCTGGTAGAAGAAGGCTTTTTTGAAGGGCAGACACTTGGGGAGATTGCAGCTTGGGAAGTATTTGATGTGCTGATGGAGCGAATGCTGGGAAGATAAGCAGGTACCCCGACTGGAGCAAAGAAAATGCTAGTATAGTCTGGAAAAAAGAAAGTGAAATCCCGACTGGAGCAAGGAAAATGCTAGCCAAGTCGGGAAAAAAGAAAGTGAAATCCCGACTGGAGAAGGGAAAATGCTTGTTAAGTCGGGAAAAAGGCAAGTGAAATTCCGACTGGAGAGAGGAAAAGGCTTGCTGAGTCGGAAAAACGATAGAAAATACCCCGACTGGAGTGGAGAAAATACATGATAAGTCGGGATAGGGAGAAAAAATCATAGTTAAGGGAGACAAAATTAGAGTTTTCCCGAATTTACTTGATTTCATAGGCAAAACCAAGTATGATATATAGGCAGTTTTGATGAATAGAAAATAATGATATTAAGATAAAGCGATAAGCGAACGGAAAGGACGAGAACGATGAAGAAGATTTTGGAACTGATTTCCGAAGAGATGAAGAGTGCCTTTGAGGCAGCAGGCTATGATAGAGAGCTTGGTAAGGTTACTTTCTCTAACAGACCTGACCTTTGTGAGTTTCAGTGTAACGGTGCGATGGCAGGAGCTAAGCAGTATAAGAAGGCACCGATTATGATTGCCAATGAGGTTGTAGAGAAGCTTGCAGACAGCAATGTTTTTGAGAAGGCTGAGGCAGTCGCTCCGGGATTTTTGAATCTTACGTTAAAGAATGAATTTGTAGGAAGCTATATCGCAGACATGAGTGAGTCTGCTAAGTATGGTTTAGAGGAAGCTAAGAATCCATTAAGTATTGTAATTGATTACGGCGGCCCTAATGTTGCAAAGCCTCTCCATGTAGGACATTTACGTTCTGCCATTATTGGTGAGAGTGTAAAGCGTATCGCAAGATATGTTGGTCATAATGTAATTGGTGATATTCACCTTGGTGACTGGGGACAGCCAATGGGCTTGATTATGAATGAACTTAAGATTAGAAAGCCTGAGCTTGTTTACTTTGATGAGAGCTATACAGGTGAGTATCCGACAGAGCCTCCGTTTACAATTTCTGAGTTAGAAGAGATTTATCCTTTTGCAAGTAAGCGTTCTAAGGAGGATGCTGAGTACAAGGAGAATGCAATGGCTTGTACCTTTAAGCTTCAGAGTGGTGTAAGAGGTTATCGTGCATTATGGAATCATATTATTGCAGTATCTGTTACAGATTTGAAGAAGAACTATGAGAAGTTAAATGTTGATTTCGACCTTTGGAATGGTGAGTCAGCAGTACACGACTTGATTCCGGGAATGGTTTCTTATATGAAGGAAGGCGGCTATGCATACATCAGTGATGGTGCACTCGTAGTAGACGTTAAGGAAGAGACAGATACGAAGGAGTATCCTCCATGTATGATTTTGAAATCAGATGGAGCAGCTCTTTATAATACAACAGACCTTGCAACGATTATGATGCGTATGGAAGAGAATAAGCCGGATGAGTTAATCTATGTTGTAGATAAGCGTCAGGACTTATACTTCGAGCAGGTATTCCGTTGCGCTCGTAAGACAAAGCTTGTGAAGGAAGATACAAAGCTTAAGTTCCTTGGTTTTGGTACGATGAATGGTAAGGATGGTAAGCCGTTCAAGACTCGTGAGGGCGGCGTTATGCGTCTTGAGAATTTGATTAAGGAAATCAATGAAGAGATGCTTAAGAAGATTACAGATAATCGTGAGATTTCAGAGGAAGAAGCAGCTGAGACAGCGAAGATTGTTGCATTGTCAGCTTTGAAGTATGGTGATTTGTCTAATCAGGCAAGTAAGGATTATATCTTTGATATCGATAGATTTACTTCTTTCGAGGGAGATACAGGTCCATATCTGTTGTATACAACAGTTCGTATTAAGTCTATCCTTGCTAAGTATAAGGAAAGCGGATGTGAGCCGGATGTGAAGGCATTACAGGCACCTGTAAGCGCAAGCGAGAAGGAGCTTATGCTCTGCCTTGCTCAGTTCAATGCCAGCATTGAGTCGGCTTATGAGGAGATTGCACCTCATAAGGTATGTGCATATATGTATGATTTGGCAAATGCATTCAATCACTTCTATCATGAGACTAAGATTCTTGCAGAAGAGGATGCAGCAAAGAAGGCAGGTTGGATTGCATTATTAGTATTAACAAGAGATGTGCTTGAGACATGTATGGATTTACTTGGCTTTAGCGCACCTGAGCGTATGTAACTATTCAGAACCAGGCAGAATAATAAAAGATATCCATTAGCATGTTTACATGATAACGGATATCTTTTTTACGGAATAGGAAAGTGCTCGAAAAGTAGTGGAAGCTAAACAAGAATCAGCTTGGCTGATTCTTGCAGAGTGTTGCCGCCGGGCAACACTTTTTTAGTTTGCTCCGTGGTAATGACTTTGCCGATATTGCTTTGGGGTTTGACCGGTAGCCTTTTTAAAGCAGGAAATGAAATAGCTCTGTGATGAGAAATGAAAATATTCAGCAATATCGGAATACCCCATATCGGAATGCAGAAGTAAATCTTCGGCAGCTTTGAGTTTTTTGTGAATAATGTATTCTTTTATATTTCTCCCTGTCTCTTTCTTGAAAAGATAGGATAAGTAGGAAGAACTTAAATGTAGAGTATCGGCAATGGCGTGAAGCGTTAAATCATCCTGCAGATGTTTATTGATATATTCTATTGCATGAAGGATGGGGAGAGAGTATACGTTTTCCTTCTCTAATTCAGCCATTCTTTGGGTAAAATCCAGTAAAGCTTCTCCTTGAATATATAGAATGTCGGAAGGAGTCTTACAGATGTCAATTCTGTTAATGAAAAGGTCGCTAAGTGTATAAGCGTCTTCCCGAAGCATGCCATGTTCTACACATAGCCTTGTGATGAGGGCTACAAAGATAACTGCATGATACTTTATATTTTGCAGAGGGTTTTTTGATAAAACACCATTTTTTTCATGGCCTGCAGCATAGGGTTTCATGTATTCCCCGGCAATAGGTTTTACGTAGGAAATATTCCCTGAAGCAACTGCGTAGTATAGCTTATATTCATCTTCATAGGTGACGTGTTCAAAGGCTTCTTCTCTTTGGCGGAATAGCCTGTAGCTTAGTTCCTGATTCGTTTTCATGATAGTTAGTCTCCTTTATTTTCTTTATTGTATCATAAAAAAATGACAAAAATCAAAAGAAAATGATATAAAGCATGATGGGGAATCAATATAATAAAGAAAATTCTTAAGAATAAACTGGTGGAGAATGGTTTTAGGTTGTAGCAGGTGCAAGGAGATAGTATGCTAATAGTAGAAAATCAAAAGAAAATGCCTCTGAAAATGATGGATAATGGCAAGGTATTGGAACTCATGTGTGATGAAGATGTAGATGTGAATTCTTTCTTTGAAGGAATACAGGAGTTGGAGACCATAGAAGAGGAACCGGATATGGCATGCTTGTGGACTTGTACGATGGCTTGCAAGAATAACTATAAGCACTCGGTGCTATGTGGGAATCCCTATTCTTATCTGTATTGTAAGGCAAAAAGAAATGAAAGCTATGAGGCGGTTATTGTTCATGCTGATAGGATGTATTGTTCACAGGAGATATGGAATCAGATTGAAGCGTTGAGACCGACATGGATTCTTATGGTATATAAGAGTTGGAAAAAGGGTGAACTACATAGAAAAATGATGCGGTCGCACGGATTTGAAGTGGTATTGCAGAATGAAGATACTACAAGAAAATTATGTTTGGGAAGAAGTTAAAATAAATAAAAATAAGTAAAAAGCAGGAGGATGTATCATAATGAAGAGTATGGAATTAGTATCGAATATGAAGATTGGCTGGAATCTTGGGAATACCCTGGATGCTACGGGCGCTGAGGGATTAGACTCTGAGTGTGCATGGGGAAATCCTAAGACAACCCAGGAGATGATAGATGCGGTATTGGAACAAGGTTTTAATGTGATTCGTATACCTGTGACATGGGACGGGCATTTGGGAGCTGCACCTGAGTTTCAAATTGATGCCGCATGGATGAAGCGTGTGCAGGAGGTAGTAGACTATGCCTATAACAGAGGTGCATATGTAATCTTAAATCTTCATCATGAGGAATGGCATTTTCCGTCTGAAGAGAATAAGGAAGCGGCGTCTTTGCAGTTAGCGGCACTTTGGACACAGATAGCAAAGTATTTTGAAGGTTACAGTGAGCGCCTGATTTTTGAAGGCTTAAATGAGCCGCGTAAAAAAGGAACACCGGTGGAGTGGAATGATGGTGATGAGGAAGGAAGAAATGTGGTCAATCATTTTGCGCAGGTGTTTGTAGATACCGTAAGGGCTACGGGAGGAAATAATAAAACCCGTCATCTTATGGTGACCGGGTATGCGGCAGCTTGCTGTAGAAATGCATTGCAGAATATTATCATTCCAAAGGATGAGAATTTAATTGTATCGGTTCATGCATATAAGCCTTATGATTTTGCGTTGAATATTACAGGAACAGCGAAGTGGGATGCAAAAGCGGGAGCAGAGGAAATTGATGTTGTGATGAATGATATCAAGGAGCTGTTTTTGGATAAGGGTATTCCTGTTATCATTGGTGAGTTTGGTGCCATGAATAAGAATAATGAAGCTGACAGAGTAGAGTGGATTCAATATTATATGAAGAAGGTTAAGGAAATCGGAGTTCCTTGTATCTGGTGGGATAATAATGAATTCACAGGAGATGGTGAGAATTTTGGTTTCTTTGACAGAACAAAAATGGAATTTAGATACAAAAATCTGTTGAATGCCATGATAAATGCGGTAAAATAGATTATAGAGAATCAAGTGTAGATGTCGAAATATAAGGGGAGAAGGTAAGCGTAAGGGTAATAGAATTATATGGAGGGTATACATTTGAAAAGAAGAATTTTAAGTTATTTGATTTGCGGACTATTGCTGATAACCGGATTATATGGTTGTGGAGAAATGAAACAGGCAAATGAAGCAAACAATAATACTTTGAAAAGTCAGGAACAGCAAAGTGCTGAGGAAGAGGCAAATATAGAGGATATCACTGATGAAACAGTGGCAACTACCGTTGGAGTACAGGAGGAGTCTGTGCTAACCATAGCGGATATTTCCTCTATGGAGCTGGTGGCAGATATGAAGATAGGATGGAGCCTTGGCAATACACTGGATGCGACAGGCGGTATCGGAATCAGCTCAGAGTGGGCATGGGGGAATCCTAAGACAACTCAGGAGATGATTGATGCCATATTGGCACAGGGCTTCAATGTCATTCGTATTCCTGTGACATGGCAGGGGCACTTTGGTGCAGCACCGGAGTATAAGATACATGATGTGTGGATGTCCCGTGTGCAGGAGGTTGTAGATTATGCTTACAATAGAGGTGCTTATGTCATATTAAATCTTCATCATGAGGATTGGCATTTCCCGTCTGAGGAGAATAAGGAAGCAGCGTCAGCTCAGTTAGCGGCACTTTGGACACAGATTGCCAATCACTTTAAGGATTATGATGAGCATTTAATCTTTGAGGGATTGAATGAGCCGCGTAAGAAAGGGACTGCTGTAGAGTGGAATGGCGGAGATGAAGAAGGCCGCAAGGTAGTAAATCACTTTGCACAGGTCTTTGTAGATACGGTCAGAGCTACGGGGGGTAACAATACCCTGCGTCATTTGATGATAACAGGATATGCGGCATCGTCAGACACAAAGGCATTGGAAGCTATTTGTTTGCCTGAGGATGATAAGCTGATTGTATCCGTTCATGCATATACGCCATACAACTTTGCATTGAATACGGCAGGTACGGCAACCTGGGATATAGACAGGGATACGCGAGATATTGATATGGTAATGAAATCAATTCAAGACTTGTTTATTAGCAAGGGAATTCCTGTGATTATTGGTGAGTTTGGAGCCATGAATAAGGAGAATGAAGCTGAAAGAGTAGAATGGGTTACTTATTATCTTACAAAGGCAAAGGAAATCGGAGTACCGTGTCTTTGGTGGGATAACAATGTAACAACAGGTGATGGTGAGAAGTTTGGATTACTGGACAGAAGGAATCTGACGTTTCCGTATCCCGATTTAGTAAATGCGATGATGAATGCAGTAGAATAAAATATTATGTTGACAAACTGGTCGGTAAGTTATAGACTAATATCAAAGAGGTCGATAACTTACCGACCAGTTGCGCTTATAAGAGGATTTAACAGTCGGCAGATAGATAATATGATTATACAGGAGGGATTACCATGTATCAGATGACAGAGACAGAGATGAGATTTGCAGAATTAGTATGGGAAGAGGTACCGATTGCTTCGGGAGAGCTGGTGAAGAGATGTGCCGAGGAGTTTGAGTGGAAGAAGTCGACTACATATACATTTATAAAGAAGCTGTGCGAGCAGGGGATTTTTAAGAATGAGAATGCAGTGGTGGAGGCGGTGTTGACCAAGGATGAATATTTACAACAGCAGGGAGAGGTGTTTGTGGATAAGGCGTTTGGCGGTTCGCTTCCAAAGATGATTGCTGCTTTTGTTGAGCGTAAGAGATTAAGTCATGAGCAGATTATGGAGATAGAGAAGATTATTGAGGATTATAAGAAGAATTAGCGGGGAGGAATGTAAGGATGGAGTTTGTGAGAGACGGATTATTGGCTCTGTTGGAGATTTTGGTAAATCTAAGTTTACAGGGGAGTTTTTGCATTTTGTTAGTATTATTGGCACGTTTCCTGCTCCGTAAGGCTCCAAGATGGTGCTCTTACGTATTATGGAGTGTAGTGTTTTTGCGGTTGATTTGTCCCGTATTTCCGGAGGGAAACTTCAGCTTGATGCCAAGTCAGTTACAGATAGATGGCAGTGTAGTCCTTGAGCAGGTGCAGGAAGAGGCGGAAGAATATACTGCTACAGGAAGCATTATTGCATCAGAGGATGTAGTAGTAAGTAATGCTGTAATCGAAGGTGCCTTGTCAGAGCAGGGTGATGCGCAGATGGTCATATTGGGAAGCGGCAGCTATCAAAGCGGTGTGTTGCAGGAAAGTAAGCAATCGTATGTCAATGATGAGTTGAAAAACAGCGTGGATGCAATGATGAATGCGGGAGAGGATTTCAATAAAGATGTGCAAGGACAGGAGCAGACCAAGGTGCTGTTTGAGAGGAATACAATGGAAAAAGTGCTGTCAGGTATAGCGCTGGTATGGCTGCTTGGTGCAATTGTCTTTGGGGCTTATCATATGATATCTTATCAGCTTTTGAAGCATCGTATGCAAACAGAGGTTGAGACACAGGATGGTGTTTACGAGGTACAGGGAGAGCATTTATCCTTTGTTATGGGGATTGTAAAACCAAAGATTTATTTGTCATCAGGATTAGATGCCGAGACGAGAAAGGTAATTCTTTGTCACGAAAGAGTACATATGCAGAGAAGAGATTATATATTCAAGCCATTGGCGTTGGGAATCAGCTGTCTGCACTGGTGGAATCCGTTGGTGTGGCTTGCATTTTATCTCATGAATAAGGACTGTGAGATGTCTTGTGATGAGAAGGTTGTGGCATTGCTTGGAGAGGAAAGCAAGACGGTATATTCGTATGCGTTATTGAGCGAAGCAACAAGAGGGGCATATCAGCCGACAAGAAGAGGAAGTGTATGTGCATTGTTATCATTTGGGGAGGACCATGTGAAGAATAGAATTCGTCATGTATTAAAATATAAGAAGGCATCGATAGGTGTCATTTGTTTGGCGGTGTTAGTACTTGTTGTATTGGGAGTTGGACTTTGCTCTAATCCTAAGGGAGAGGAAGTGAGCGAAGATGTGGCAGATACTGTAAGTAAGGAGCAGGCAGAAGCTTTAAGAGCAGAGAGTGAAGAATTACAAGAACTTGAAAAGGAACTTGAAACTGCAAAGAAGCAGGCGGCTTCTAAGGCAGAGCAGGAAGCACTTCAGGAAGTGTTAGAGCAGACACAGAAGGAACAGCAGGAATTTTGTGAAACAGAAGAATATGGCAAGATAGCACTTGCACTTGAAAAATATGCCCTTGCGTTTTCGGAAAGAGACGGTAATGCACTCTTTGAACTGGCAGGGGACAAGGTAGCATTTGGGATGTGGGATATGGTATATCCACAGGAGGATGGAACCTTTGCGTTTGGAGAGTCTTCGCCTTGGGTAAGGGACTGGACTACTTTGATTAGAACAGAGGATACCGGTACAGCCACCATTCGATTTATTATGGAGAATTCTGTGCCGGAGTATTATATCGCAGAAGAGACCGTGAAGCTGACACCGGCAGAGGAAGGCTATTATGTAGACCATATAGAGTATCAGCTATATTCGGAAATCAATAGTGTGGCTGAGATGGAAGCTGCCTATGATTGGACGAATGGGGATGCCATGAAGAGTATTTATTACCCGGCTGAGTATGTAAGCGCGATATTAAATCATCTGTCAGAGGGGACCAATCCGGAGTATTACAGTGCGTATCAGGACCCTTATACTGCAGCAAAGACGATTTTCCACTTGGGAGCGGATAAGCCTGAGTTTGGAATGAATCAATATGTGAAGCATATTTCGCCTCAGGACGCTAGTGTAAATAAGCATGGGGAAGGAACGGTTTGCTATGTAACATATTATTTTGAAGATGGTTCTAAGGCTGTGATTCCAATGGTATTGGTAGAAGAAAGCATGGGAATCTGGATGCCGGCAGAGGATGATTGGGTGATAGAGGCTATTGAAGAGGATAGTAGTCAGAAGCAATATAATGCCCGTGAGATTTATGATAGCTGCAAGGTTGGCGATGTGACGTATCAGCTGACCAATATGGGGATTTACAGACAGGACAGTGAAGGGTATACATTTCTTTGTCCTGCTTATGCGGCTGATACTGCAAAGCTGGCCTATGATGACGGAAAGCTATATTTTCCAACGGATAGCAGTTATTCCGCGGAATCATTGGATTGGTGGGATGACAGTATAGCAGTATTTGATATTGAAAGTATGATTATGAATAGCATAAAGCTGCCACAGGCGGCGTGGGACATGTTTCCGCTGGGGGCTCTATATGTAGGAGATGGCTATATTACATTGTGGAAAAATGATGGTTTTGGAAGATATTGTATGTTGCTTGAGGATGTTCATCCGGTTTATAACGGTAAGAATGCAACGCAATTAGATGAGGAGGAAAAAAGTGAATATGGTAAGATGATAAGTCAACGGATTCTTGAGAATCCAAATCAGATTCACTGTTTGGGACATCATACGAAGAATTCGACCTTTGCTTTTCTTGATTTGAATCATGATGGTGAGATAGAAGAGGTAAGTATGACAAAGAGTGGTATCGGCTATGAAGCACCTATGGATTCCTTTATTTTATCGGTAGGAGAGTGGAGTCAGGAGTGTACAGGCTATAATCAGGTGAATGAAATCTATGCATGGAGCCCGGATGGAGAACAGATTCTTATCCTGCTATATGAGGATGGTCCAAGTCATGATCAAATGACGACCTTCTATAGATATGAGAACAACAAGCTTTGCAAGATGGGAACGATAGCCTCAGATGTTAGAAATGCTGTGATTGAGAATGGAGTCATTTCCACTGTGATTCGACAGGATGTGATTCAAACAGACAGTATTAGGGTACAGTATCGTATCAATGAAGATGGAGATGTTGCGCTGATAGAGCAAGAGACCTATGATTTCACAAATTTAAATGATGTAGAACTGAAAGAGGTATTACAGTTATATGCCGAGCCGGACGGTTCGTTGGATATGAAGGTTGAGATGAAGTCGCAGACGGTACATATTACAAAGACGGATAAGAACTTTGAATGGGTGCTTGTAGAAGGTATAGATGGAACAAAGGGATGGCTTCGAGTGAAGGATGTTATATACGTAGGGGATGATGCGGTAGTATCAGGAGTTATCTTTGATGGACTGTTCTTTGCCGGCTGATAATATAATGGAATAAAAACGCAAATGATTTGCAAATTTGGATTGACAAGTGCGGCGAACTGTACTAAAATTACAAATTGCAAGTCATTTGCTTTTTTCTTGCGAAAAAAGCAAAATAGATGTACACTCGCGCAAGGGGAAGAAGTCGCTAAAGCGACTGCGCTCGGTACAGAGCTTATAAAATAGGCGAAGTCTATTTTATAAGATGTATATTTGAAGATACTAAAGCGACTGCGCTCGGCACAATTACAATAGAGGAGGTTACCATGCAGAAGGAATATCGTACAAAGTGTAAAGATATGATTATGGAGTATTTACAATCTCATAAAGAGCATAGGTTTAGTGCAGTGGATATTCATGCCTACTTGGAGAGCAAGGGGCAGCAGGTGAATCCGACGACCATTTATCGTAATTTAGAGAAGCTGATGCTCTCGGGGCAGTTGATGAAATATAAGACTGCAGAGGATGAGAGTGCCATGTATCAGTATGTGGAGCCTCATGGGAAGTGTCAGGAGCATTTGCATATGCAGTGTAAGAGCTGCGGCAGGATAACCCATCTTGAGTGTGGTTTTATGAAGGAGATAAGAGCGCATTTGTTAGAAGGGCACGGGTTTATGTTGGAGTGTACCGGTTCGATGCTGACAGGCTTATGCGAGAAGTGTCGGGATGCGAAGTTGTAGGTAGCATGAAGATAGAGGAAATTCATCGGTAGAAAGGCTTATAGGAGAGATGAAGAGATTTTTATATACAGTTTTCATAATGGTTTTTAGTATGGGTATTATAACGGGCTGTGGAGCACAGAACGTAAAGGATGACAGAATCAGTATTGTGTGTACAACATTTCCACAGTATGACTGGGTAAGAGAGATTATCGGTGAGCATGAGGATAGATTTGATATTACATATTTGCTGGAGTCAGGTGTGGATATTCACAGTTATCAGCCCACAGCCATGGATATTGCTAAGATTACGGATTGTGATTTGCTCATTTATCTTGGCGGAGAGTCTGAGGAATGGGTAGAAGAGGTAATCACGCAGAATGCCAATTCTGATATGCAGGTGATTGAGATGATGGAGTGCCTTGGAGATGCGGTTAAGCCGGAAGTGATGGTAGAGGGCATGCAGCATGACCATGTACATCATGATGGAGAGCATTGTGATATAGAGGAGCATCATCATGATGAGGATGTGTATGATGAGCATGTGTGGCTGTCTCTTAGAAATGCAGGTGTACTGACAGAGCATATTACAGCTGCGATTATGACATTAGATGCGGAATATGCGTCGGAGTATGAGATAAATGCGAACACATACCTGATGGAACTGGAGAATCTGGATGCAGCCTATGAAGAGGCGGTTGCACAGGCGAAGACAGATACTGTACTTTTTGCGGACAGATTTCCATTTAGGTATTTATTAGATGATTATGCAATCAATTATTATGCGGCATTTATCGGTTGTAGTGCTGAGACAGAGGCAAGCTTTGAGACAGTGGCATTTCTCGCAGAGAAGCTGGATGAGCTTTCCTTGCAGCATGTTCTGATATTGGAGAAGTCGGATACGCGTTTGGCTGATTCTATTATCAAGAATGCAGAGAGTGGTAATCAGGATGTGTTGGTATTGAATTCCATTCAGTCTGTAAGCAAAACCGAGCTGTCAAAAGGAGTTACTTATCTTGGTTTGATGCAGGAGAATCTGCAGATATTAAAAACAGCATTGAATTAAGTAATAAGGGTTGGAGCAAGGCTTCAACCCATGATGCGTTTATGGTTAGATGACAGGAAAGGCTGGTATGACATGGCATATATAGCATGTGAGGATTTGACACTCGGATATGACGGAAGTGTTGTTACGGAGCATATTAATTTTCAAGTAAATCAAGGAGATTATCTTTATATTATCGGGGAGAACGGTGCAGGAAAGAGTACCTTGATTAAGGCACTTTTGCATTTGATGGAGCCGATAAAGGGCAGAGTGGTTACAGGTGACGGATTAAAGCCCTACGAGATTGGTTATCTGCCGCAGCAGACAGTGGTGCAGAAGGATTTTCCTGCTTCCGTATGGGAGATTGTTTTATCGGGAACACTGGCAAAGAGAGGATTTAAGCCATTTTATTCCAAACAGGAGAAGCAGTGTGCCGAAGAGAATATGAAGAAGATGGCGGTATGGGATTTGCGTAAAGAGTGTTATCGTAATCTTTCCGGCGGACAGCAGCAAAGAGTTCTGCTGGCAAGAGCACTTTGTGCAACCACAAAGCTTTTGCTTTTGGATGAGCCGGTGACCGGACTGGACCCAAAGGTAACTGCCGAGTTTTATCAGCTGTTGCAGGAACTGAATCAGAGCGGAATTACGATTATTATGGTATCTCATGATATGCAGGCGGCGGCAGCTTATGCAAGCCACATTCTTCATATTGAAAAGGATACCTCATTCTACGGAACGAAGGCAGAGTATCAAAAGAGTGAAGCCTGGAAGGCATTTCAATATACAGCAGGAGGTGAAGGTCATGAATAATATTATTGAAAATTTACAATATTATTTACAGTACCCTTTTGTTCAATATGCGCTTATTGTGGGAACATTGATTGCGCTTTGTTCGTCTCTTCTTGGTGTAACCTTGGTATTGAAGAGATTTTCGTTCATCGGTGATGGTTTATCGCATGTGGCATTTGGTGCTATGGCAATTGCAAGCGTGGTAAATCTGACCAATGATACCATATTGGTGATGGTGATTACGGTTGCGGCAGCAGTGCTTTTGCTTAGAACCGGTCAGAACACCAAGATACAGGGAGATGCAGCGATTGCTATGCTGTCTGTCGGTTCTCTGGCGGTTGGATATCTTTTATTGAATCTGTTTTCTACATCTACCAATATTGCGGGAGATGTATGTAGTACATTGTTTGGAGCAACCTCGATATTGACACTGACTGAGAATGAGGTGTGGATATGTGTGATTATGTCTGTGGTAGTAGTGGTTTTATTCTGTGTGCTGTATAACAAGATATTTGCAGTAACCTTTGATGAGACCTTTGCAAAGGCAACCGGAATTCCGGCAGACAGATATAATCTTCTGATTGCGATTGTGACTGCTATAATCATTGTATTGGCAATGAATCTGGTTGGTTCACTTTTGATTTCGGCACTGGTTATTTTTCCTGCATTGTCAGCAATGCAGGTCATTCAGAACTTCAAGGGTGTTGTAATCTATTCGGCAGTGATTTCGGTGCTGTGTGCGGTGTTTGGTATCGTGTTGTCCATTCTGTTTTCTACACCGGTTGGTTCTACGATAGTGGTGGCAAATATTGTAGTGTTTGCGATAAATGCTTTGATTGCGAGGATTGTAAGGAGCTAATGTGAAAATAAATTTTCACACACAAACATGGTTTGTGTTGCAAATATTGCGCAAAGGCGCAAAGTTTGCGGGCTTTGGAAAGGCAAGGTTATTAATGAAGTACGTCAAACAATTTTTGATTATTTTGGGAATATGTTTGCTGGGTGAATTGCTGAAATATTGTATTCCGTTGCCTGTTCCGGCAAGCATCTATGGTCTGTTGATTTTGTTTATTGGACTTATGACAGGTATTATTCAGTTAGAAATGGTAAAGGAAACGGCAAAGTTTTTAATTGATATTATGCCGATTATGTTTGTACCGGCAGGTGTAGGTCTCTTAGAGTCGTGGGGAATCCTACAGAATATGCTGATACCGGCAGTGGTTATTACGATAGTTTCTACGGTGGTTGTTATGGTAGTATCGGGAAGGGTAACACAGTTTATGTTGCGTAGGAAGAAGGGAGAAGAGACAGATGAATGAGTTTGTACAAGCGTTTGTGGCTAATTCCTTGTTCTTTGGTGTGGTGATTACCTTGCTGACCTATCAGTTTGGTATGTTTTTGAAGAATAAGTTTAAACTTGCCATTTTTAATCCTATTGTGGTTTCAATTGTTTGTATCATAGTTGTGTTGGTAGCATTTGAGATAGATGTGGCAGATTATACGGCGGGAGCGCAGTATATTAATTATCTTTTGACACCTGCAACGGTATGTCTGGCGGTGCCGCTTTACGAGAAGGTGGCGCTTTTAAAGAAGCATATGATTGCGATACTGGTAGGGATTTTTTCGGGAGTGCTTTCCGGTGCAGTGAGTATTTTATTGATGTCTATGGCATTTGGATTAGGTCATACGGAGTATGTGACGTTGCTTCCTAAGTCCATTACAACAGCAATTGGTATTGGACTTTCGGAAGAATATGGCGGCATTGTAACGATTACAGTAGCGGCGATTGTGATTACAGGTAATCTTGGAAATATGATTGCAGAATTTATATGCAGGGTATGCAGGATAGAAGAGCCGATTGCAAAAGGAATTGCTATCGGGACATCCTCTCATGCGGCAGGGACTGCTAAGGCAATAGAGATGGGGGATGTGGAAGGTGCCATGAGTGGACTTTCCATCGCAGTATCCGGCCTGATGACCGTAGTGATTTCTATGATATTTGTGAATCTTTGGTAGATGACAAAATAAAAAGCAACGATAAAATCGTTGCTTTTTAATAGCGAGAGGGGGATTCGAACCCTCGACACCATGGGTATGAACCATGTGCTCTAGCCAACTGAGCTATCTCGCCATAGTTATATGAATGATTGTTTTAAGATGGGGCCTACAGGG
>SVFJ01000135.1 GCA_015056925.1 Lachnospiraceae bacterium
GCTTCCAATCAGAAAGTCTAATGTGCTAAGCGGTGTAATCTCTCCGCAGGTAGCTACATCAATATCTACACGGAAGGTAGCGATATTGGTCTCCGGATGATACTCAGGATAGGTATGTACTGTTATGTGGCTCTTATCCAAATGCGCTACAATCTCATCATTGTGATTGGTAAGATTCAAGGTATCCTCATATGCCATGGCCGCACTTGCCGCACTTGTCTGTCCTGTTGGAATCATATTATCCTCTGCGATTAAAAAGGTAACACTTGCCCCCTGTGGCTCATAATCCTGTTTGGATACATTTAATACATGTGCACCAATCATCTCTGTTACACGAAACAAAATCTTGGTCAAACGCTCTGAATTATACTGCTCATCAATATACGCAATATAATCTCTCTGCTCTCTGGCACTCTTTGCATAACAAACATCATAAATATTAAAGCTTAATGATTTTGTTAAGTTGTTAAAGCCATAAAGTTTTAACTTTCCTTCCATCGTATCTTCCTACCTTCTCTTATTACTTTCATCTTCACACAACCGCTTCACCATACCAGCACATCAGCTCTGCAATACGCTAAGCCGGCAAAGCAAATTTGACAAAAAAAACGAGTGGAACAAACAAAAATGTTTCTCCACTCGAAAAATTCATCTTATTGGATATTCAGCAACATGATTCGCATGCCACAAATGGCAAGCACTCACTCCTGCTTCACATACACTGCCTAACAATCTGTATCATCTAACGCTGTAGCACAACATACGTCGAAATACCTAATGATTAGAGTCTATATAGCAAAAAACTTTACTTTTACTACTCTTATTGATTTTCACAAGTGGGTCGTACACACTAGTGTGTACAATACAGTGTCCTAAGACACCAAACCTGACCATATGGTCATAAATTAAACGTAATCACACAATACTGTGATTATGGTTATATAGTTACCAACTTATAAAATTCGGATGCTCCTACACCCTATCAATAAGGCTCTAACCGCCTTAGTATCTACTGCTGTCAAATACCAAATTCTAACAGCTCTCATCGATGCTAATTATATGTTATGTTTACACAGATTGCAATAGTTTTTTCACATATTCTAAACAAAAATTTTAATGATACTAAACTTTAGTTTGTAAACTTTACAGCTGTACCATATGCCACAACTTCAGCTGCTCCCTGCATTACTGCTGCAGACGAATAACGAATCGCAATCACTGCATCTGCACCTAACTCTGTGGCTTTCTCTACCATTCTCTTTGTTGCTAATGCTCTGGCATCATTCATCATATCATTGTATGCCTTTAACTCGCCACCTACCAAAGTCTTAAAGCTCTGCGTAATATCTCTTCCCAAGTTCTTTGTCTGAATGGTACTTCCTGTTACCAAACCTAACATCTGTGTTTCTTTTCCGCTTACATAATCAGTAGTTACTAAGATCATCTTCTTCTCCGCTCCTTATCTCATTAATCCTCTCAATCAGTACATATATTGCTACACCGGCAATCAATAATGGTACAATACCGAATAAAAGCTTAACAATCAGCGGTAGTCCAGGTATTAACAACACTACCGTAAAAAAGAACAAATAATACGCCACCAACAGCGACACAATAATCACTGGTGCTATCATTTTTTTCGTATGCTTATTGTTCTGCTCCATCCTGTCTCCTCCTCTGCATTTCCGTATCAATATATGTCATATATTATAACATTTGTTTTGCGATATGTTAAGCATTTATGTAAACTTTCCCTGCATTATCACAAATTACACATTAAGCGCATAATACAATCCCTTCATAGCCATTAGCTCCTCATGCGTTCCCTGCTCTGCGATTCCCTTGTTTGCAATATAAAGAATCCTATCTGCATTTCTAATCGTCGAAAGTCTATGTGCTACAATAAACGCTGTCTTATCTTTAATGATGACATCCAATGCCTGCTTAATCAGATTCTCCGTTTCCGTATCAATGGAGCTGGTTGCCTCATCCAGAATGATTACAGCCGGATTCTTCAAAATGATTCTTGCAAAGCTGATGAGCTGCTTTTCTCCTGCAGACAAGCCTTCACCTCGCTCATCCAACATATGCTGATATCCATCTTTCAATTTATCAACACATTTGTCAGCGTAGATTGCTTTTGCTGCTGCTATGCACTCCTCATCTGTTGCATCAGGACGTCCATAGCGAATATTCTCCATCACTGTTCCCTTGAAAATAAACGGGTCCTGCATAAGAACACCTACTTCCTTTCGAAGTGACGCTAATGTTACATCTCTTACATCCTTACCATCTATGGTAACGGAACCTTCCTGTACATCATAGAAACGTGTCAGCATATTGATTACCGTAGTCTTTCCTGCACCAGTCGGACCTACCAGTGCTATGGTCTCTCCTTTTTTAACGTGCAAATCAAAGTGCTCCAAAATATTTACACCCTCATCATATCCAAACGTAACGTTATTAAAATCTATTTTACCCACTACGTCCTTAAGCTCCTGACTTCCCTCCATATCCTTGATACTCACAGGATAATCAATGGTATCAAATACCTGCTCAAGATTCGAGCTTACCTGTGCCAGATTCTGTATGATAAAGGCAATCATTGTCAAAGGTCCGCTAAACTGAGACATATATGCAGTAAAGGTTGTCATCAAACCTACATTAATCATAGAATCACCATTTAACAGCATACCAAGTGCAACCCCATAGAGGCAGAGAGTTCCTATATTCCAAAAGAATTCTACAATCGGGGTATTCAACTCATTTCTAAGATAAATCTTTGTCCACTGCTTTAAGCTTGCATCATGAACCTCCTTATAGATTTCCTCATTCATTTCAGCACGATTGTAATTCTTCACAATCTTCTCACCCATAATGGACTCAACGAGAAAAGCCGTCCTGTTGGAAACCTTCGCTCTATGCTCACCAAATAGCTTTCTAATAGAATATCTTAATGTAAATACACATATCATCATCGGAACTACTGTAGCAAACACAATCGCCGTAAGCCTCGGACTAAGCATTAGCATAAGCACTGTTACTACAACTATCTTAATGATATAAATGACAAACATCATCACAAAATTCGTAAAGAAATTACCTAAGCCGTTTACATACTCTGTAACTCGAACCACGATTTTACCATTCGGTCTATTATCAAAATAATCAAACGGAAGCTCCTGTAGCTTATAGAAAATATCCTGACGAATCTTAGCTATAATAGAATGCCCCGTCTTACCCATAAGTCTTGAGTATGCAAAAGTAATGCTTATCTCTAAAACAGCCAATAGCACCATACTAAGCACCATATAGGCAAGCTGTGCATATTCCTTGGTTGGTATCACAACATCCGTAATCTGCTTTAATATCAATGAAGGGATTAGTGCAGCAAAGGAGGACACAAACATCAATGCTCCCACCAACATAAAAACCTTCTTATGAGGCAATACGTATCTCAAGGTTCTTCCTAACTGCTTAATATCTATCTTTCTTTCAATTACCTCGTCTTGAAAGTATGTATTTCTCTTTGCCATCTATCTCACCCCGCCTTCTGCTGCCAACGCATCGAAATCAACCACTTGCTGTCTCTGTGCCTGCTGAATGCTATAAACCTCTGCGAAATCACCCTGCAATGCCATTAATTCCTCGAAGGTACCTCGCTCTGTAATTACGCCGTCCTTCATATAAATGATTTCATCACAATCTACCACGGATGACATTCTATGTGCAGTAATAATAACCGTCTTCTCAGGATATTCACTTCTTACTGTCTCAAGAAGTCTCTTCTCCGTATTCACATCCAAGGCGCTTGTTGAATCATCAAATACAAGAACAGGAGCATTTTTTAACAAAGCTCTAGCTATGGAAACTCTTTGCTTCTGTCCACCGGAAATACCAAGACCTCTTTCTCCTACTACTGTCTTATAGCCATCACTAAGCTCTGTAATAAAATTATGTGCCTGTGCATTCATAGCTGCCTTTATCACATATTCCTCATCAATCTCAGGGTTACCGTATGCAATATTAGAATCCACTGTATTTGAAAAGAGGAAAACATCCTGAAATACATAAGAATACATATTTCTAAGATTCTTCAAGCTGTAATCCTTAATATCCTTTCCATCAATGGTAATCGAGCCATCACAGATATCATGAATACGCACGAGGCTCTTTAGCAGCACACTCTTACCGCTTCCTGTACCACCGACAATTCCCAGCTTCTTACCATACGGAATATCAATAGAAATATTGTTAAGAACCTTCTGTTCATCAATCACCAGTGTCGCATCTGAAAGCTTAATATCAGGCTTCTCTGACACAAGTTCTGATGACTCATAATCCGGAATCTTAGACTCATATTCCATAAAGCTCTTCATCTTCTGCCCCGCTACTATCTGCTGCTGCATCTGGAACAAAGTATTATTAATCTGTGTAATATGGTCCATAATCTTCATAACATACGCTGAACAGGTTGCAATATAACCTACCAGCATATATCCCTGCATAACCAATACAGCACCAATTGCAATTGTACCAATATACGCAATCTGTTTTATTGCGTTAAAGATTACCTCGAACTTAGAGGAAAGCCAAATCTGATTAATATGCGTATCTCTTACCTGATGATTGGTGATATCAAACTTATTACGTTCCAGCTCCTCATTTGTAAAGGACCTTACCAGCCTTACCGCCTCAATATTCTCCTGCACGGTAAGATTCATACGACTATCGCACTCTCGTATTTTTCTAAAATTCTCCTTGGCAATCTTTCTAAACTTCACCAATGCAATTACTAAAATCGGCATTAGTACAATCGGTATTAGAATAAACCAAATATTAATGGTAGATAACAAATATATAGTCACAATTAGTACAAAGACACTGTCGCAAATATTCGGAATCATTCTACAGAACAATTCCTTAAACATAATCGTATCATTACCAACAATCTGCAAAAGCTCACCTGAATTATATTCTGATATTGTCATGCTATCCAGCTGTGAAAGCTTATGGAAGGTCTCCATTCTAAGATCTGTCTCCAGGTTTAGCCCTAATTTCTGATTCACTGTATTTTTAATATAAATCAAGATGATTCTTACAAGTACAAACACCAAATATGTTGCAGCGACACTATAAAAAAGCTCAAAGGTCTGCACTTGTCCATAGGCACCTGTCAACAGAAAGGAAAAAACACCTCCTGCACCTTCCTCAAACTGTTCCCCCTTAATAATATAGTTTAATAGGATTCCCGCAATCATCGGTATCATTAAATCTGCTATGATTGCCACAAAGCCGATAAATTGCGTCAAGATAGCCAATGGAAGATTTCGCTTCCAATACTTAAAACCAAATTTTAATGTTTCCATAATCTCCTCCCATTGCCTTCTTAAACAATATGTTTTAGAAGCAAATTGCTTATCGTGTGCGCACACGAAAATTATTCTAAGTATAAGTTGCCATATGGCAACTTATACTTGTTTTATCTGTATCCGGGTTTGATTGATTACTCCTAATTTTTACAAGCTTTCTCCTTCTGTAAAGGTATAGCTTGTTGTATAATCACGAACCTCCTGCTCCCCATTAATAATCTGCAGTAGTACGGAAAATGCTTTCTTGCCAATCTCCTTAATCTCACAATCAACAGAACAAATACGTGGGGATATCGAATCTAATAAAGAGATATTATCAAATCCCATAATACCAACCTGATTCGGTACCGATATATCATGGTTTCTCATAAGATTCATAAGCTTAACTGCAACCTCATCAAATGCACATAGGATTGCCGGCTTTCCCCCATCTGCTTTCACAAACTGTTCAAGAGGCTCCCAATCCAAGGTATTCATAATGACAGGTTCACCAAGACCATGTGCCGTAACGCCATCTATATATCCCTGTCTTCGCTGATTCAGAGAATATCTGTTTTTTCCAAAATCACACGGTGTACCGTAACCATAATCCAAATATGCAATCCTACTGTAGCCTTTATCCACAATTCGTGCGACTGCATCACTCATAATCTGCCTGCCATCCACGTCCACATGGACAAACTTATCCGATATCCTATTATATACAGTTACAATTGGCAACCGAAGCTTCAGCAATGCACGTTCATACTCTTTGTCTTGTCCCAAAGGAATAATAATCAAGCCATCTACGCGCCTTTCTGCCAAATAGGAAATGCCTTCCATTTCCTTCTCCTTGCTGCCATGAGTCAAAATCAATGTCAAATAATATCCATTCTCATAGGCCATTCTCTCTATCGCTTCAACAAATGAACAAAAGAAGGGATTCATGATTCCGGCACACACTACCCCAATGGTCTTAGAGCTTCCTTTCGCCA
>SVFJ01000019.1 GCA_015056925.1 Lachnospiraceae bacterium
GCATTTATTGAATACTCCAACAATATCGTATGGCCAATGGAAATGCTTGGATGGTTATCCAACGATATGTCAGCAGCCTTTGCATCTAACAAGAAAATCAGGAAAATCTTCGAGGAAGTACCTACTATTACTACCCCGGAAGAACCTGTTCTATTAGAAAAGGTACACGGCAAAATCGAATTTTCCAACGTATCCTTCCATAAAGAGGATATGCATCCGATATTAACCGATATTTCCTTTGTTGTGGAGCCAGGTCAGACAATCGGAATCATGGGTGCGACAGGCGCTGGAAAGACCTCTGTCATTCAGCTCTTACAAAGGCTCTATGATGCGACGGATGGTTGTATCAAGCTAGATGATGTTGATATTACAAAGCTTTCTTTAGAACAGCTTCGTGGAAGCATTTCTCTTGTTATGCAGGATGTATTCCTCTTCTCTGATACGATTACAGAGAATGTCAAGCTTGGCAAGAAAGCCTATGTAGACAATAGCAAGGTACAGTTGGCATCACGCGCCGCACAGGCTAGCGGATTTATTGAGAAGATGACAGACCAATACGAAACCATTATTGGTGAACGCGGTGTCGGACTTTCCGGCGGACAAAAACAACGAATCAGTATCGCCCGCGCTCTGGCAAAGGAAACACCGATTTTGGTCATGGATGATTCCACTTCTGCTCTCGATATGGAAACTGAACATGCAATTCAAAATACCTTAAAAGAATTGCCAAATACAACAAAAATTATTATTGCGCACAGAATCAGCGCAGTTCGACATGCCGATGAAATCATCGTACTAGAGAACGGTTCTATCGCGGAAAGAGGTTCGCACGAGAGTCTTTTAGCACTTCGTGGCCTCTATTATCAGACCTATGTATCTCAGTACGGAGAGCCTTCATCACTTATTAGCTAGAAAGGAGGTCATTACATGGCCGTTAACTCGTTTAAAGAGGATGAGAGCCTACAGGAAGTCAGTAAGCTCAAAACCCTCGGCAGACTATTTCGATATATGCTACATTACAAGCTACCTATCTTTGGCGTATTGCTCATCATGGCATACTGTATTGCAGTTAGCTTAATGAATCCTATGATTATCGAAACTGCCATCGACAAATATATTACATTAAAGAATTTTCCCGGCTTATGCCGCCTTGCCATTTTTGCATTAGCCTTGAATCTGATTATGATTCTGATGGTCAAGCTTAGAATGTATATCATGGCAAAGATTTGTAATAGCATCCTTCTCGAGATTCGTCAGGAGCTGTACACACATATTCAGACCTTAGATTTTCATTTTTTTGATAGCCGCCCTACAGGTAAGATTCTTGCCAGAATCATGGGAGATACCAACTCCTTAAAGGATGTGCTCTCAAACAGTGTAACGACATTAATACCGGATTTCATTACCATATGTGCCGTTGTTGGTATCATGTTTATCAAGAATCCAAAGCTTGCACTTGCTTCTTTGGCAAGCTTGCCTTTGATGATTGTTGGTATCTGGTTTGTCCAGTCCCGGTCTCACACGAGATGGCAGATACACCGTAAGAAGTCATCCAATCTCAATGCCTTTGTGCATGAGGACTTATCCGGAATTCGTATTATTCAAAGTTTTCATGCGGAGGATGAAACACAGGAAACCTTTGATGTCTTGATAGACGAACACAAGAAATCCTTTATGGACGCAGTACTCTATGCTGATGCTTTTGGTTCTGTCGTAGATTTCTGCTGGGGACTTGGCTGTGTTTCTCTGTGGTTCACCGGTATTGTACTGCTTGGTGTAGATGTTGTATCCGTAGGTACCTTGATTGCCTTTGGTACCTATATCTCTATGTTCTGGCAGCCTATTTTGAACCTTAGTAATTTCTACAATCAGATTATTACAAACATCTCCGGTGCCGAAAGAATCTTCGAGATTCTTGACACAAAGCCTGAGATTACCGATTGTGAAACCGCTAAGGAAATGCCTGAGATTACTGGTGCTGTCAGCTTTGACAACGTAAGCTTCTCTTATGACGAAGAGACTAAAGTTTTAAAGCATGTTAGCTTTGATATTACGCCTGGCGAGACTATCGCTTTGGTTGGACCAACCGGCGCCGGTAAAACCACGATTGTCAATTTAATCAGCCGTTTCTATGATGTGCAGCAGGGAACGGTTTCGATAGACGGACACGATATCAAAGATGTGAGTATCGAATCTCTTCGTAAGCAGATGGGCATTATGACACAGGATAACTTCCTCTTTACAGGTACGATTCGTGACAATATTGCCTACGGTAAGCTAGATGCTACCGAGGAAGAAATCATCGCTGCTGCAAAAGCTGTACACGCACACGATTTTATCATGAAGCTTCCAAAGCAATATGACACCGAGCTTGCAGAGCGTGGCGGTGGACTTTCTGTTGGTCAAAAGCAGCTCCTTGCCTTCGCCCGCACCATGGTAAGTATGCCTAAGATTCTGATTCTTGATGAGGCAACCTCAAGCATTGATACAAAGACCGAGCTTCTCGTGCAGGAAGGTATCGAAGCCTTACTTGCAGGACGTACCTCCTTTGTCATCGCTCACCGCCTCTCTACGATACAGAAGGCTGACCGCATCTTCTATATTGACCAGGGCGGCATCGTCGAGCAGGGCAATCATGAAACCCTTATGGCCAAGAAGGGGGCTTACTACAAGCTACAGATGGCACAGTTAGAAGACGTTATATAACTAGAAAGGACTACAACATGGAATTTAACGAATTACTAGAAATCGCAAAAAATACTTTAAATGAAAGACCTATATCAAGACTTGCCTCAGCTGGTACAGTAGCTGCTGCATTTCTAACTGACAAAGGCAATGTATATACAGGTGTCTGCATAGATGTCCCCGCTGGAATGGGCTTCTGTGCAGAGCACGCTGCCGCTGCAACTATGATTACAGCTGGAGAATCTAAAATTGTAAAAATGGTTGCTACCGGCGTTGACGATAACGGTTGCGGTTGCGCCCCTTGTGGTCGTTGTCGTGAATTTATCAACAGCATCCACGATGATAACTACTTGTGCGAAGTTCTCTTAGAGGATGGGACCATTACAACCATTGGAGAATTGTTACCGTATAGATTGTAAAGAAGAAGGTGTTTCTATGAGCAAGCTAACAACTAAGCAGTTTCAAATATTAACCGATATTAACATGGCATGGGATTTTATGGTTGAAGTTTATAACGAAGCAGGTGGAAAAGGCACCGAAACCACTGCCGCTCCATTTTTTGAATATGCCATAACCTCCTCATGGATGAATAAAGATTATCTGCATCTATGCCGCTTTTGGCTAGATGGAGATACCATTGTCGGATTTGTTTTCTATGAAAACCCAGTAACACATCTGCGTTTTATTTTGCGCCCGGGATATGAAGAACTGGCAGAGGAAATGATTGCCTATGCAATTGATGTATTTCCAGATATGAATCAGGAAAAAGAATTTGTATTTTCAGAAGACCAAACAGCACTTATAGAAGCTGTTGAAAAAAGAGGCTATAAACTGACATACAAAAATCTAGAATACAGACTAAATATGACAAGCGCTGCATTAGATTACACGCTCCCTAATGGATTCCATTTTGTTGAGCCAGATGATGTGGAACCATTAAAACTAGCTCGCTGTTGTTGGAAAGGATTTAATGAATGGGAATTAGGTCCTTTTGAGAACTGGGATATTCCAGATCATACAACCGATTGGAATCCACATAAATCATATACAGGAGTTGAAAATAATGCAATGGCACCACCACCTCATTCCACTTACGAGCATGCTATTGTTATTGCTAACGAAGAAGGTGAGTATGTATGCTACTCAGGAATGTGGTGGATTTCAGAAAACAAACTTGCTTATATGGAGCCTTTATGTACCATACCAGAATATCAACATCGGGGATTGGCTGCTGCTGCCCTATCCCAGCACTATAAAAAATTTAAAGCTATGGGCGGTAAATATCTAACCGGTGGTGGAAATGATTTCTATAGAAAGATTGGTTATGATACGGAAGTGTATACTTTGGTTTATAAAAAAGTATAGCTTTTTGCAAATACCTATATAAATAAAAGGGAGAATACATGGGTAAAAAAAAACAAGAACATATTACATTTGACCAAACACTGAAAACAAAAAAGAGTATTCCTTTTGATTTTGTGAATAAGCAAAATCACACTAGGAAGCTTAACTTGGAACAATTAATATTTGGTAGAAATAATTCCAAATAAAATTTTAAGGCGGTACTACATATGCAAAATACAAATCAAAAAATAATAGACGCTATCATAGCAAAAGCAGAAAAAATTTGTCCGGATTCCTTAGCACTTATTGGAATCTACGGTTCTGTTGCAACTGGAGATGATTATGCCAAGTCAGATTTGGATTTACTTATCCTAATTCAGGATGATGAGGGATGGAAGCTTGGAACAGGCTTTATTCTCGATGATAGTGGTATCGGCTATGATATTTATTGCACCAACTGGGATGGATTGCGATATGATGCCGAGTGCCACCACGCACAGATTTCTAAGTTAATGGATTCTAAGATTGTATATGTCAAGAAACCGGAAGCTTACGACGAATTGTGTCGATTAAGAAAACAGGCAAAAGACTTCTTACAATCAGAAGGACGCTTCGAAAGAGTTAACGAGTTAATAGATAAAGCAAAAATCTCATTTGCGAATTCTTATTTACATGATACCTTATCACAGGTACGCATAGACGCCTCTGATGTCATGCTCTGCCTTTTAGATGCTTTGATGCTTTATCATGGAAATTACTTCAAGCGTGGTGTAAAAAGGACATTTGAAGAGTTAGCTACTCTTCCTATCGCAGATGAATTTTCTTGCAATCTCAGAAAAATTCCTACCTGCAAAAAAGTTAGTGAAATCAGAGAAGTATTAAAGATGCTTCTTTCCTATGCAGAAGGTTATATGCAAAAACCGCAAGAAAAACAGGAACCTTCTGCTGGTCTTGCCGGCACTTATGAAGAAATGTATTCTAACTGGAGAAACAAGGTAGAAAAAGCCGCTGCTGAGAATGATGCGTATTCTTCATTCATGAATATGTCTAGTTTCCATTATATGCTTCAAGATATTGCATCTGAGAACAATATCGGAACTTATAATATTATGGAAGAATACAATCCTGACGACCTGGAGGATGATATCAGAATTTATGATATCTATCTAAAGAAATATGAAGAAGTCTATCATAAAGCTGGTATCGCAGTGAAACGCTTTTCTAATGTAGATGAGTTTGTTGAGGATTACTTGAATTCATAATGGAGGACATAAGAATGACAGAGATTAGATATATACAACAAGAAGACAAAGACTTTTGGTATAGTCTTGATAAACATCTCCCGGTATCTGAATTTGAAGATAAAGTCCGTAATCACCGCGGTTATGTTTTATTAGTTGAGGATAAACCAATCGGACTACTGCGATACAATCTCTTTTGGGATAATACCCCATTTTGCACTATGCTCTTTGTTGATTGGGATTACCAAGGTAAAGGCTACGGCAGATTGCTTATGAACCATTGGGAATCCGACATGAAATCGCAAGGATACGGTATGCTTTTAACTTCTACGCAGGTAGATGAGAACGCACAGCATTTCTATAGAAAGCTAGATTACAAAGACTGTGGCGGATTCGTAATTGACATCCCGGAATACGCACAGCCTATGGAGATGTTTTTTATAAAGGGAATTTAGGGAGATTATGGAAATGAATGTATACGAAAAAGTTGAAAAGAATATAGATGCACTGGTCGAGAATAATGTAGACTGGTCCACATGTGCAACACAAGAAGAGATGAATAAGGCTCGTCAAGGTCAGTTATCCATGAAGTTTTTCGATAAGGAAATACCGACAGATTGGTTAAAGGATATAAAAGGGAAAAAGATTCTATGTTTGGCTAGCGCCGGTGGATTACAAGCACCACTACTTGCTTGTGCTGGAGCTGACGTAACTGTTTTAGATATCTCTGATAAGATGCTAGATAAAGACCGAAGAATTGCTAGCGAGCAACAATTAAATATAAGAATAGAAAAAGGAAATATGTGCGATTTGTCACGTTTTTCTGATGCTAGCTTTGACTATATCTTAAACCCTCCTTCACTCATGTATGTCCCAGATATAAAGCCAGTTTTTAGAGAATGTTATCGTGTCTTAAAGCAGGGCGGAATATTAATAGTAATGGCACCAAGTCCTATCAATTATTTATGTGATTTTGTCAATGACGAAAACGGAAGCTATTATAAGGCGGTAAACAGAATGCCTTACTGTTCTGCTGATTTTGATAGTATGAGTGATTGGATAGAATACGGACATACCATGGAAGATTACATAGGCGGCCAGCTTGCGTGCGGATTTGTAATCAATGGCTATGTGGAATGTCAGTTAGAGGACATCACTGAATTACACTTTTTGACTAGGGCTATGAAATAACAGGAGAAGAACTTGGATATATGCCGAAGCCATACCATGAGCAAGCACCGCTAGGCGCCGTGAATCGGCATGGTTCATGTGTTCTCAAACGTACGGCGCCCTTGATATCTCGAAAAACAATGCTTGCTTTGTTGCACCGACGGCGAAGAACTCAAGAACAGCCAGAGGATTAACTCAACTGAATTTTGGTTTAGGGGAGCTAGCTCCTTTGGCGCTACGAATGGTTGCTGCAGAGAATACTCAGAAGATAGTTCAACTATGCACTTAACTTGGTCTTAGAATTGATTTTGTTCGTCTGAGACCAAGTGAAACCAAGAAACTTGGTCTCTGAGTCGATTTTATCTGTCTGAGACCAAGTGAAATAAAAAAACTTGGTCTCTGAGTCGATTTTATCCGTCTGAGACCAAGTGAAATAAAAAAACTTGGTCTCTGAGTCGATTTTATCCGTCTGAGACCAAGTGAAATCAAGAAACTTGGTCTCTGAGTCGATTTTATCCATGCTGCAAGTATCACTTCATCTTCTTTAAAATCTCATCAACAATACACGAAGCCACCTCATCCTTAGACATGATTTCTAATTCTTTCACTTCATCCGCAGTAATAATGGTAACAACATTCGTATCAGTTCCAAAGCCAGCCCCCGCCTGCTTTAGGTTATTTGCCACAACCATATCCAAGCGTTTTCTTTCCAGCTTATCTTTTGAATTCTGAAGCATATTCTCCGTTTCCATCGAAAAGCCACAAAGAAACTGTTTGGTTTTCCTTGCACCAAGAGTTTTCAAAATATCATCTGTACGCTCCAAAACAATTGTCATATCATCGTCCTTCTTCTTTACCTTCTCATCAGCTGGATTCACAGGTCTGTAATCCGCGACTGCTGCTGCCTTAATTACGATATCCTGCTCTTCAAAATGTTCAAGAACAGCTTCGTACATGTCCAAAGCCGATACTACTGAAATCACCTTCACAAACATCGGAGACTCAATACTTGTCTTACCAGTAACAAGAGTAACCTGAGCACCTCTAAGCATACAATTTCTAGCAAGCGCATATCCCATTTTTCCTGTAGAATGATTACTAATGAATCTAACAGGGTCAATCTTTTCCATAGTCGGTCCTGCTGTAACTAATACCTTCTTTCCTACCATATCTTTTTCATACGCACACTCTCGCATTATGTACTGAAGGAGAACATTCTCCGAAGGCATCTTTCCAGCGCCAACATCACCACATGCTAGTAAGCCAGTATCAGGTGTAATCACTTCATAACCAAAACGGCCAAGCTTATCCATGTTATCCTGAACAATTGGATTCTCATACATCCGCGTATTCATTGCCGGAGCTATGATTTTTTTACACTTGCAAGCCATAACTGTCGTCGTCAGCATATCATCTGCAATACCATTAGCAAGCTTACCAATCACATTTGCTGTAGCAGGTGCTACTAGTACTACATCAGCTTTTTTTGCAATCGAAACATGCTCCACACTATATTCGAAATTCCTATCAAAGGTATCAATCAAACATTTATTACCTGTGAGCGTTTCAAAGGTAATTGGATTAATAAAATTAGTAGCATTCTGTGTCATAAGAACTGTCACATCTGCATGTAGCTTTTTAAGCATACTGGCCAGATTCGCTATTTTGTATGCAGCTATACTTCCTGTTACTGCCAGCACTATGTTTTTACCTGAAAGCATATCAAATTACCTCCTTCATAGTATTTCTATCATAAATAATCTTCAATCCCTTAAGTAACAACGCATCATCTAAAATAATCTTTCTTTTACATAAAGGAACCACAACCTTAGAAAGGCCGCCTGTTGCAATAACGGTTGTAGAATAGCCTAACTCTTCCTCCATTCGTTCAATTAACCCATCTAACATACATGCAGCTCCCAAAATCAAACCACTTTTCATACAATCAATTGTATTCTTCCCAATTACTACATCAGAACCTTCAAGGCTGACCTTGTAAAGCTGTGCAGCTGTAGACGCCAATGCTTCCATAGAAAGTCGAACTCCTGGTGCTATAATACCACCTACATAATTGGCATCCTGATCAATAACTGACATAGTTGTAGCAGTTCCCATATCAATTATGATTAATGGCGCTTTATACTCATGTATTCCTGCTACAGCATCTACGATTAAATCATTTCCTACAGTTTTAGGTTTATCCATCTTCAAGGTTAATCCAGTATCCAGATTCTTCCCTACTACATATGGTGTCTTTCCAATTACTTTTTCTACTGCCCGCACCAGCACATTTTCCAAGGGAGGAACAACTGACGAAATAATTGCTCCTTCAAGCTTCTCAATATCAATTGCATAAAGCTCTAATACAGTTTTAAAAGCCATCGCATATTCCAAGTCCGTTTTAGACTTATCTGTAGAAAGTCTTTCCGTAAAATATGTTTTCGCATCGTCGATACATCCTATTACAATATTGGTATTTCCCATATCAATCGCAAGAATCATCTGTCACTCCTCCTTTCCAATCCTACTTCAAATCCTCTAATCTACCATGTTTCTCATAACGTGTTATACGCGTCACTTGATTCTCATCATCCACAAACACTACCTTAGGCGGATTTGCCTGCAACTCCTCAGGCGTCATTGAGGCATAGCACATAATAATAATTTTATCTCCTACTGATACCATTCTGGCTGCTGCTCCATTTAGGCAAATCATTCCACTACCAGCCTCTCCTGCAATCGCATAGGTTTCAAATCGAGCTCCGTTATTCACATCCACAATCTGCACCTTCTCATATTCCATAATGCCAGCCTGTTCCATCAGTTCTTCATCTATCGTAATACTTCCTATATAATTCAACTCCGCCTGAATCACTGTCGCGCGATGGATTTTACTCTTTAAAGCATGAATCTGCATATCTTTCTCTTCCTTTCTCTTGTTCCTTATACTTCTGCGATAAAATTATCAATCAAACGTGTCTTTCCAATATAAACTGCCATAGCAACCAACACGCTTCCTTCTAACTTCTCTATCTTCTCAATCGTATCCATGCTCACAGCTTCTACATAATCAATCTTCGCAAGTGGTTCCTTCTCCAGATTCTCCTTCATTACCTTTAATAATTCTTCGCTCTCTCTTACGCCCGCCTTTACTAGCTGTTCACCAAGACGTATTGTCTGGCTCAACACCAAAGCAGCCTTTCTCTCCTCTTCATTCAAATATGTATTTCTTGAGCTCTTTGCAAGACCATCCTCCTCTCTAATAATAGGACATCCTACAATCTCAATATCCATATTCAAATCCTTTACCATACGACGAATCACTGCTAACTGCTGTGCATCCTTCTGTCCAAAAAATGCCTTATCAGGTGTCACAATATTGAACAGCTTACTAACAACTGTGCACACACCTCTAAAATGAATAGGTCTAGACTTTCCGCAAAGCTCTTTTGTTAATCCATTCATATCCACAAATGAGCAAAATCCATTCTCATACATTTCTTCTACTTCTGGATGGAAAATCAAATCCACTCCCAACGAATCACAAAGCTTAGAATCCGCCTGCAAATCTCTTGGATAACTATCCAAATCCTCATTTACACCAAACTGCATTGGATTTACAAATATACTCACGACAACCTTGTCACATTCTCCCTTGGCACGTTTCATAAGGCTTGCATGTCCTTCATGCAAATATCCCATTGTTGGAACAAATCCAACACTTAATCCCTGCTTCTTCCATTCTTTTACCTGTGCTCTAACTTCATTTATTGTTGATACTATTTTCATATCTGGTCTCCTCATCAATCTTTTAATACAATTTATTTAATACATCATCTGACATCGCGTATTCATGCTCCTTTTTCGGGAACATGCCATCCTGTACTTCCTTACGATAGCTCTCAAAAGCATTTTTCATAACTTCACCTACATTTGCATAACACTTTACAAACTTTGGTGTAAAATCCGAAAACATACCTAGCATATCCTGATATACCAGAATCTGCCCATCACACACATTTCCTGCACCGATTCCAATTGTAGGAATCTCTAATTCCTCTGTAATCAATTCTGCAAGCTTTGCTGGAACACACTCCAATACAACAGCAAATGCGCCTGCTTCCTCTACCGCTTTTGCATCCTCCAATAATTTTCTGGCAGCTTCCTCGCTCTTTCCCTGTACTCTAAATCCTCCAAGTGCATGAATGGATTGCGGAGTAAGTCCAAGATGTGCCATAACCGGTATTCCGGCCTCCGTAATTGCCTTAATCTGTGGACAAACCTCACGCCCGCCCTCTAGCTTCACCGCACCGGCTCTTCCTTCCTTCATCAAACGACCAGCATTCACCACTGCATCATACACACTTGTCTGATATGACATAAACGGCATATCAATTACCACAAGCGCACTCTTTGTGCCTCTTGAAACAGCCGCACCATGATGAATCATATCTTCCATTGTGACCGATATGGTATCCTCATATCCCAAAATGACATTCCCTAGTGAATCTCCAACAAGAATTGCATTCACTCCCGCCTCATCCATCAGCTTAGCAGTAGAATAATCATATGCCGTCAGCATCGTCAGCTTTTCCTTTTTTTGCTTTGCATCACGAAATGTAATAACTGTGTTTTTCATTTCCAATTCCTTTCTCATCTTCCAAAATCATATCTAACTCAAGATACTCTCTAGCAGCATTCTTCTTCTGAGCCACCTGCAATAGCTGCCGTGACAACAAACGATAGATTTCCCTCGTTTCTCCTTGCAACACCTCAAGATGCTTCTTAACTGTTCCTTTGTCAGCCCGCTCCACGGGACCTGTCAAAGCCTCTACTCCCCCCTTATTTGCTACATTTATGGCATTCCCCATAAACAGTGGCAATAGTGCCTCTTTCGAGAATGCTTCGCTTAATCCGCACTCCTGTAACAGCTCAGTTGCAATGTCATAGAGACCCACTACCAGATTACTGGCAAACACAGACGAGGCATGATATTTCACCTTCTGCCCGGCAGAAATCAATTCAACCCGATTCCCACAACCGGCTATCAATGCCACCATGTCTTCCACATCTTTTCCTTCAATTGTAAAATACGCTTTGGATAAATTTTGATAGGCTGTCAGCTTATCACTCACAGCACAAATTGGATGGATGGAGCAACCTCTTGCTCCCTTCTTAGAAACATCAGAAAAAACATCAGACGATAATGCCCCACTACAATGAACAAGACACTTTCCCCTTATGTCTAACTGACTTACTTTAGAATAAACCTTATCAATGTCCCCGTCCGGGACAGTAAGAAACAGAGTATCACTTTCTCTGACCAAATCCTCTAGTCTTTCGTAATACCTTGTCTTTGTAAATATTGCTGCTTCCTTTGAAGAATTCAAATTACGACTATAATAGCCGGATACATGCACGTCACGTTCCATAAAGTATCTTCCCATAGAGAAGCCTACCTTACCTGCTCCTATAAATCCTATTTTCAATCACATCACCCTCCTATACTTTCGTTATACTTACGCATATACGTTGTATTAGGTGACACTCTCTTTCTTCATAAGCTTTTTCTTTATTTCTCAGAAATTTATTTCCGAAGAAATATGTTTCTAAGAAACTTGTTTCTTTGGTACAGTTTCTTTCGAATACCATCCAAGTTAAAATATTAACATATTTATGTAAACTGTCAATCATTTTTTAAGGCTTCGGAAATCCTATTGATTATCCGAAGCCCTATTCTTATTTGATAGGAAATTCCTATCAAATAAAAACAGCTCCGCGAGGATGCACACGCAAAAGCAATGAATATGTCGCATAAATGCGACGCTTTTGCGGCGCGGAATGTGCTTTCAGCACATTCTATCTTAAATATTAACCATCTCAACTAATGATTTTGCAAATGCCTTTACCTCTACATGCTCGCTAATCTCCCACAAACGTGAAGTGCATACCGGCACATCCTCCTGATAATAGAGCATTCCCAGCTTATGGCATCGTTCCACATTATCAATCGGTTGCACCAATAGTTGCACATCCTCCCTGCCATCGAGTACGGTACAATGACTATGCATCACCAAATGGAACCACTGCGGTGTAGAATGGACTTCGCATGGAAAGTCTGCAAGCTTATCCTTATGAATAAACAATCCTAACGTTCCCACTGGCACCTTACGTCCCATACTCTCTGAAATAGACCGAAACATCGGATAATTCCAGAAATCCGTACAATAAGTTCCTTCTACATCAGCCTCAGTCTGCACGGGAACATAAATACAAGGAACATCATGCGTTCGGCACTCCAAAGCCTCTTCCCAAGAACGCACCACACGAATACTCTTTCCACCATAAGAAATCTCTGTCTCTGAAATCTCTACCTCATACTCGGGATAAGCCCAAAGCTCATACACATTCTTATACCCTGTTCCGGCAATAGAAAGCTCTATCTTCACCTTACAAGGCTCCTCAAGCATAGGAATCTCAAAGGAAACCACTCCTGCCTCATGCAGACGCTCACTTCCCCTTTCAAAGGTCAAGCTACCACTCTCCCACAGTTCCTCCGAAGCATCGCAGTACACCCGATACTGCACTTCTCGACCACTGAAAGCCTCCCAATTACATACGGACAGCTTTACAGGCATCTCTATCCTCTGTCCGGCCTTTACCACAAAGCTCTCAAGCTCGCCTAAGATAACCACATCATTACAGAACTGTCTCCACTCAGCAGCAGTAATTAATCCCTTTGACTCCATCCATGCATTCAGTACACCAACCAATGCCACGCACTGTCCCGGAAAATCCTGCAAATCCAGAAGCTGGAATCCACTCAGCTCCCTTGTTCTAAGTGCAGTCTCAATCTCTCTTCGATAGCAATCAAGTGCCAATGCCCCTGTAGCCTTAAAGAAATCCTTCCACTGTGCAAAGGTGCCGCTCTTCTCCATCCGCTCCTGATAAACCTTTAGATATAATGGCTGCTGTGAGCCTTCATATCGTCCAAGCTCTGAAAAATCAGGGAAGAAATCATACTGTCCCACCTCATGGGAAATCACAGGCACCTCAGGAAAAAGCTCCTGTTCACCACCCTCTGCCTTTACCTTCTTTACTCCGGTTCCGTACTGAATCTCTATATATCCGTCCGTCGACGTACCTTCTCCCAACTCTGACGGAACAATTATCTCATCATAATTGTGCTTTGCATCCGGCGGTGCTACCTGTATATGTCCCTGCGGAGCATCACACATCGCATAGGAGCCTCTAAACAATCTCTCCTTAGACAAACGCACACCACAGAATACATCCTCGTCCTCTAATACCTCCGGCACCCACTGGAAATTATTAGAGCCCTGTGTATATAAATGTCTGTTATCCACCGCCTTATAATCATGTAAAAAGCTGTTAATTCTCTCTTTATTACCCCACAGCTCATTTCCCATGGACAGCATAATAAAGGACGGATGATTTCCAAAATCCCGAAGAATTCGATAGCCCTCTTCTATCAAATACGCCTGCTCACTTTCGTTATAGTACTCCTCTCCCGGTGCTGCAATCGTCCCCCAGAAAGGTAACTCAGGCTCCATATAAATACCCATCTCATCGGCTGCCGTAAATGCCGCATCCGGCGGACAACAGGTATGGAAACGATAGTGATTGATACCATACTCCATAGCCGTAGCAAATACCTTCCTCCACTCTTCTACCGTCATCGGTGCAAAGCCGGTACTTGGAAATACCAGTCCATCATGCTTACCACGTAAAAAAATCTGATTCCCATTCACAAGCAGACGACGCTTATCACAGGAAAGCGCACGAATACCAAAACAAACCTTCTCACTCTCACCTGCCACGCTAACCTTGGCCGTCAAAAGATTCTTATGATACTCATCCCATAACAAATCATCACCGGTTAGCCCAATCTCAACATTAAGCTTACCCGATTCAAAAGAATACGCAGCCTCATGTAACAATTCCCCTGATTTGCGACAAATCACAACCAAAGCCTCTCCGCTCTCCAAGCCACATATGTCAGAACTTACACATATCTTATCAGCAGTCCTTGCATTCACCTGCACATTCTCAGGATAAACCATCTCGCGAATTTGTAATTCAATACGCCCCACAATACCATTCCAATTGGTCTGGGTATCCGGTGATGTCATATGACCGCCGCGTGTGGGATAATCCGTATTGTTCACTCTGACTGTCAGTTTATGTGTTCCCGCAGACAGCTTCCCTGTCAAATCATGCTTATGATAACCGCATAAGCTGTCTAATGTATCCTGCTCCACACCATCTATGTACACCGTAGAAATACGGGTTCTCTCCAAAAACAAAGTCAACTTCTTATCTACCCAGCTCTCCTCTACTTCTATCTCCCTTGTATACCACGCATAGCCTTCAAAATAATATTGGTCTGTCATATAATCCGTTGTCGGCTCAGTCTTACAAATGCCCTTACCTGCGTGTGCCGTACTATTTGGCAGACAAATTGTATCAGTCCCCTTTGGCGGTATACGATACTCCTTCTTCGCATCAAGACATAACTCCCAAATCCCCTGTAAATCCTTTACTATCATAAGTTCTAAAAACCTCCCATAACTATCCGAAAAGCAGACCAGCCTCTACAACCGGTCTGCCTTCTGTTATTCTATTGCTGATGCCAATACATTTCTCATTTTTCTTGTTACATCAAAGGTTCCCGTATGAACACGCTGCACCATAAGAAGCATCGTCAAATCCTCCTTAGGAATATTGGCAAAATATGGTCCAAGCCAACCATCCCAGCCATATTCACCTACAGAACCATTTATCACAGCCTTCGCCGGGTCGTCCATAATTCTCATCAAATTACCATAGGTAAAGCCTGCAAGATTCTCCCAGTATTCCAGATTCACCGACTGCTGCGGCGTCAGTCTGCTATGTGTCAGATACTCTACCGTACGAGGCGAAAGATATCTTCTGCCCTCATAGCATCCTCCATTCATCAGCATCTGTGTAAACTTTTCATAATCCGCAATTGTAGATACCAATCCTGCACCACCTGACTGGAATGCATTCTCCTTGTCCATATGATTAATAATGCCTAAGTGATTACCATGATATTCCACTAACCCTTCTGCGGTCTCTTCATATACCACAGTTAATCTGTCCAGCTTATCCGCAGGTACGCCAAAGCCCGTATCCTTCATACCCAAAGGCTCGAAGAACTCTTTCTTTAAGAAATCTCCAAAACGCATACCGGTAACAACCTCTATCACTGCTCCCAATACATCTGCACTCGTACCATATCTCCATGCAGTCCCCGGCTCGAAGTCCAGTCTGCAATTGCCAAGCTTAATAGCAAACTCCACAGTAGACATCTGATTATCACTGTACAATCTCTCATACATCTCATCAAACACACAGCCTACATCCTGACTGGATATATCCGGGTCTGTTCCATAAGGAAGTCCTGATGTCATACACATACAATCCTTTACCGTAACAGGCTTTGTTGCTGCCACATCTCCATTTGGTGTTGCTACTGTCATATGTTCAAAGGTCGGAATAAACTTTGCAATCGGGTCCAGCATATCAAGCACACCTCGCTCCACAAGCAGCATAACTGCTGCCGCAGTTATTGGCTTTGACATGGAATACAAACGGAAAATACTGTCTTTTCTAATCTTCTTACCATTTGCAATATCCGCATACCCTGCCTCGGCATAATAAATCTCTTCTCCCTTATACATAACAGCCACATTGCCTCCCGCAATATGTCCGCTCTTTACATTCTCCTCTAATATTTCACTTAATCTTTCCAATCTTCTCTTATTCATTTCCTAATCCTTCCTTTAAAAGAGTGTTGCCCGGCGGCAACACTCTGCAAGAATCAGCTTAGCTGATTCTTGTTTCACTTCCACTACTTTTCGAGCACTTTCCCATTCCTTAAAAACAGGAATGAGACTATGCTCATTCCTGTGCTTCTTCCTTACAAGTCTCTTGTTTCCCGTCTACCATATGTAAATATTGATACATCTTTGAGAATAATTCGTCAATCTCTACCGGTTTAGACAAGTGGTCATTCATACCGCATTCAATAGACTTCTCAATATCCTGCGAGAATGCATTGGCTGTCATCGCTACAATCGGTACATTCGCATCATCTCTAAGCAGTGCACGTATTGCCCTTGTGGTCTCATAACCGTTCATCACCGGCATCTGAACATCCATAAATATCAAATCAAAATATCCCTTCTTTGACTCCTGGAATATCTGATATGCCTCTTCACCATTCCATGCGCAGATGATATTGGCGCTGGTTCTACTCAATATCTCCTTCATGATTTCCATATTAATCTCATTATCCTCTACTACAAGAATATTCTTTCCTGTTGCATCCAATAACGTCGGGAAGCCATCTACATCCATCGGAACCGTTGTCCTATGAATATCTATCGGAAGCTCTATGTAGATTCTGAACAAGCTTCCCTTTCCCTGCTCACTTTCTATCTCCAAGGAAGCCTTGTATTCATCCAATACTCTCTTGGTGATACTCATACCGATACCGTTTCCCTCTGTCTTGGATACCGTATCAGCCTCTTCTCTGGCATATGGCTCATAAATCGTCTTCTGAATGAATTCCTTCGACATACCAATACCATTATCCTGTATCTCAAATACATAAGAAGCATAATTCTTCTTCAAGCTGTCAAGTTGCCTGATTCTAACCTGAATCTCGCCTTCCATATCCGTAAACTTGATACTGTTACCAATCAGGTTCATAAATACCTGACGCAGTCTGACCGCATCACCAATCAAATTTGCCTGTCTGATATCAAAATACTCTACAGTAAACTTCTGTTTCTTTGCTCTTGCCAAAGGCTCTAATACAACCTGCACATTATCTACCAGCTCCTGCAGATTAAATTCCTTCTCCTTAAGCACCAATGCACCGGACTCAATCTCTGACATATCCAGAATATTGTTGATTAAATGCAACAGCTGCTTTGACGAAGCATTAATCTTATCCAGACATTCCTTTACCTTTTCCTTGTCGTCCAGATTAAACTTTGCCATATCCGTCATACCTACAATTGCATTCATAGGCGTTCTGATATCATGGGACATATTGGCAAGAAAACGGCTCTTTGCTTCATTTGCGTGTGTAGAATTAATCTTCTCACGCTCTGCCTCCTGCATTGCCTTTTGGATACGCTCCGTCTGCCTCTTCTGAATACCCTTTTGATATTTTAACAGAATACCCGTAACCAGAGATACCCCAAAAATTGCAACAATATTATCCCTATAATAATAGGCCTTATCTAACGGCAAATCTGTAATCGGATGGTCAAGATAGGCAAACTGAAACAAAATCAAATCAATTAACACCGTAACAGCAATTAACACATATGTATATACGCCATTGGTAATGATATAAATCAAAATCAAACCAAAGGTTAACCAAATCGGCATACCGGATGAAATTCCTCCGCCATCCGATATCAAAAAGATATACGGAAATACCGCACAGTTCACAGGCACCATTATCAGTGCCGCAAACAAATCATACTTTGTCGGAAACTTATGGCACAGAAAAATCATCAAAAGCAAATATACAATTAAAACAAAGTATACAAATACTGTTTCCATATTATTGCCTGTAAGAATCTCCAACAAGGCTACCGTAATACAGATTACTGCCCCTAACAGACAGATAAATGTAAGCACCAGCCTGTCATTTGACAATAGCTCATAAAATTTTTCCACAAACTCATTGTATCGCTTTCTCATCCGTTGTCCCCCTTTGTTCTACCTTGCCTGCATATTATTTGCGTTTCCGCCATAATATCTTTTTCGGCAGTTTCTTTATAGAACTTAGCTCGTGTATATTAAGTAAATCGCGTAATGCCTGCGCATGTCTCATAGATACTGCTCCCGGATTACGTTTTAATAATTTTTTTACCCTGATATACTCTTTCTTTCCCCACAATTCCTTACCTGATTCTATCATCAGATTTAACTTCTTTAATCCTTGCTCTGACTTCTCCTTTACTTCTGTACCATAAACCGTCTTGATGACATTGATACGCTTTTGAATACGTCTGAGTTCCTCATGATTATTCTCCAACGTAATCAACAATTCCTTTAAATCCAAAGCCTCTCGTACAGACTGCGAAAAATCAACTGCAATCACTGCTGTCAAGCCAAATACAATAAATTCCAACACATTCTGATTCATTCCCATCACCAGGCGCTCAAGCGGCTTGTGTCCGTATAGTGTCAGAATAACAGAGAATGCCCCCCAGGCCAGTGACGATTTTAAACAGATATGCCCGTTTACATTCAACTTGTTCTTTGAATAGTCCCAATATCTTACATGAAACAGCTTCTCCATCGCTGCTCCCGTAAAATACTCCAGTATGGTAGCGCTTACCATTCCGATAAAGTAAACTGCAACTGCATTCTCCCTAACAGGAAGCGTCAGAAATAAAATCATAATTGCCCCACATCCGTATATTGGCAAAAATGGGCCTGCCATAAATCCCCGATTTACCCATTTTCCTTTACAGACAGATACATACAAGCATTCCCATATCCATCCGATAAAGCAGTAAATATACAGGAATAGCAGCCATTTGGCAAATGTGTATGTCATTTCTTTACATCCTCACTCCTTTGTTTGGCCGCCGTACTCTTAGGATACGGCTTTCTATTCTTCTGATAAGGCTTTCCATGTCCTTTACGTGCTGCCGCATTTCTCTCATTCACGCTATCTCTTAAAAGCATATATACAGTAGATACTAACGGAATAAATGCAAGCATTCCCGCAACTCCAAACAAACTTCCGCCGACACTGACTGCCATTAACACCCACATAGACGGTAACCCAACAGAATTACCTACTACTCTTGGATAAATCAGATTCCCTTCTACCTGTTGCAACACAAGAAACATGATAACAAATATCAACGCCTTCATCGGGTCATCTACCATAATCAAAAATGCTCCGACGGCACAGCCAATGAATGCTCCAACAATCGGAATCAAAGCCGTAAACGCAATCAAAACTCCTACCAGAACGGCATACGGTAATCTAAAGATAGTCATGACAACCACAAACATACATCCCAAAATCACTGCCTCAAGACACTGACCGGAAATAAAATTAGAAAAATTACGATATGCAAGTCCAAATACCTTCAACAAATACTGATTCCACTTTGGCTTGCAATATGCTGACAGGATTCTCTTTCCCTGGTCTGCCAGCTTTTCCTTCTGGCCAAGGATATAGATTGCAAAAATAAATGCAATCACTGTATTCATAACACCTGACACAATGCTGCCTGCTACCACTACTGTAGAAGACAGCATGCTTGTCATTCCATTTTTCAAGAAAGAAACAATTCCATTCAGTATGGAATCCCAATTCAGTTCAATCTCCTGAAGCTGATTTAGATAGTTCTGAAGCTGCGGATTATCCAGCTGAATGCTCTGCAGCTGTACCCACACATTCTCCATAAACACCGGTATCTTATTACCAAGCTCCACCAAGGTCTTCCCCACCTGTGGAACCACCGTTAATATCACAAGTGTAAGAACCGCTACTATAATAAAAATACTGCCGACAATTCCAATCGGTCTTTTAAACTTATCTGCAAGCCTCCCGTTCCACTTCCCCAGTAGCCTGTTCTCTATTCCTCTAAGCGGCAGATTTAATATAAATGCCATAACCGCTCCCAGAATAAATGGTGTCAAAATCTCTATTCCCAAGCCTAATGCCCCGATAATTTCATCACTGTAACGTAAAGCCAGACATATTGCTGCAATAAATAAAATCATTCCTCTTATCTGCTTTATTTTCACTTTGTCAAATCCCATAGACGCTCCTCCATCAATCGCATAGTAATGCTTATACTAAAATTATCCTATTTTCGTAAATACAATGCAAGTTAAATTTTCGGTAATTATATTCTTTTAACACTTTATTTATAGGATATTTGCCACATTCCCTCCCGTTTTATACTATTTCATAGATTTTTTGGTACTAATGTGCTATAATGTGCCAAACTACATAAACTTGAACAACTTGAGGTAACACTATGCAAAAGAATTATGATAAGAAATACAATTATATATACATTGTTATACTGGTATTTTCCCTTACTATCCTGGGCGGAATCTTTTTCTATGATTTAAAGACAAGCTCTGCCCCTGCTGCAACCTCTAATGCACATACCTGGAGCGATTACACCATCTTAGATATGCAGGAGGGAATTGTCCTGACAGGAACTATATGGGACTACGCTGATGCTCATAATGTCATCGGCTTTTTCTCTACACACCTGAACTTTGAAATCTATGCTGACAACATCTTAATCTACAAATATCCAACCGTTCAGCATAATCCATTTTCAGAGACCTCCGGCTATGCATGGCATTTTGTGGAAATCCCCTCACTGACCCACACGTTAGAGTTGGAGATTACCTCCCCTTACGGTGATATTGAAGAAAAGCTGCCTACCTTCTATATAGGTAACACAGCCTCCATTTTAACCCATGTACTCAAAGATAATCTGCCTGTATTCATTCTTTGCATTATGCTTTTTTGCTTTGGCATTATTATGATTACCTATTGGTTTATTATCCGCAGGCGTGTTGCCATTTCATCATCCATTCTCTATCTTGGTGTTTGTGCAGCATTAATGTCACTCTGGACCTTATCACAGAATCGTTTTACTGTTCTTGTTATGAATAACAATTTAATAACCGTGTACGCATCCTTTCACCTGTTTATGCTGTTACCGCTTCCGTACATACTCTTTGTTAAGTCCTACTACGAAGACACCCGGCATAAGATATGGGATATTATGTGTATTATCATACTGACGCAGAACATACTTTGTCTGGTACTGCAGTACACAGGAATCATTGATTTTATGCAGACACTATGGACATCCTTTGCTGTCATCATCTTTTGCATTATATCCGTACTTACTTACTCCTTCCACCTGTATCGCAAAAGCTATAACAAGCAAAAGATTCTCTTCCATATGATATCCTTGATGCTCTTTTTCATATTCTGCGGGATAGATATTGCTGTATACTATCTTTCCGGTTGGAGCAGCAGTATCCTTGGACGTATCGGTATTGCCATCTATATTATTATATTAGGCTATGATACCATCCGCGATTCTGCAAAGCTCATGAAAATGGGAGAGCAGGCAGCAGTCTATCATCAGCTTGCTTTCTCCGATAATATGACAGGCCTTGGCAACAGAACCGCCTATAATCATGACTTTTCGCATTATTCGATTGCACCTGAGGGAGTTGCTATCATTGACTTTGATTTGAATGGTCTAAAACAGGTCAATGACCAGCATGGCCATCAGGCAGGAGACCATTATATTATGCTTGCTGCCGATATGATTGCTAAGAATTTCAACAAACTTGGAAAAACCTATCGTGTAGGCGGCGATGAATTTGTTGTCATTGTTGCTGATTGTGAAAGCATCTCCTTTGAACCATATTTTGATGCATTACACAATGATATGGCAAAATACAACAAACGAACCAGCCAGTTCCCAATTCATATTGCCTACGGTATGGCAATCTACTCCGCCACAATGGACCGCTCCTTAGAGGACACCTACGGAAGAGCCGATAAAGCCATGTATCAAAACAAAAAACGAATCAAAGAAAAAGCTGCGTTAAACTAGCGCAGCTTTTAACCATTTTCCTCTTATAAATCTCACTGTAAATATCAAACTTCTGACAGCCCAATCCACAAACATACCAATCCATACTGCCATAGGTCCAAAATGAAATGCCTTTACCAAGAAGATACAAAGAGCTACTCTACACCCCCACATGGTAAGCGTTGAAACCAGCATAGAGAATCTTACATCTCCTGCCGCCCTTAATCCATAGGCTATGACAAAGGAGCCAGACCAAAAGATTGGCTTTACAATCGTAATCGCTCCTACCATTTGCAGACACATAGCAGCACTCTCAGGTTCCATACCGGCAAGCCATGTAACCGGCTTGGTTATAGCAAGTGCAAACAGGCAGGACACCAAGATACCAACCTGTGCAATCAATGTCAGCTTAACAATATAGTACTTTGCCTCTTCCTTTCTTCCCGCTCCTATACACTGACCGACCACATTCATTAAGCAAATTCCTACACCAACGCCAAAGATTCCGTTCACATTCTCCATTATATTAGTCATTGCCTGCGCCGCAATCGCTGTGGTTCCCATCGCAGAAACAGTGGACTGAATCGCAAGCTTTCCAAACTGAAACATACCATTTTCAATTCCCGCCGGGATTCCAACTGCCATAATCTTCCATATTAAAGGGAAATCAGGGCGAATCTTTAAGTAATTCGATACCACAATCTGCTGCTTGGGCTTTCTTAAACTGTAAAAAATAACTACCGTACAAAAGACTCTTGAAATCAATGTGGAAAGTGCCGCTCCTGCAACACCCCATTTGAAGCCATATATAAATACTGCATTTCCAACGATATTCAAAACATTTGACACCACTGATACCTGCATAGGATATCTCGAATTACCGCCCGCACGATAAAATGCACTTCCGGCATTAAACAAAGCCAAAAACGGATAAGATAATACGGTAATAAGAAAATACACCAAAGCATTCTCCATGACATCCTGTTCCACCTGTCCGAAGATAAAATAAAGAAGCTTTTCTCTTCCCAACAGACAAACTGCCATGAGAAATACAGATATGGCAAGTACTGTTAAAACTACCTGTCGTGCTGCCTTATTTCCTGCCTTGATATTACCGCTTCCTATATATTGGGAGCAGATAATGGCAGCACCTGTTGCCATAGCCGCAAACACCTGAATCACCAGATTATTAATGGAATCCACTAAAGATACCGCCGAAATTGCTGCTGCACTGACTGTACTCACCATCATGGTATCTACCATTCCCATAAAAGCATTCAGAAGCTGTTCTATCGCAATCGGAATCAGAAGTGCAATCAGCTTTTTATTATCAAATAATATATGATTCCAATCTATCTTAGACTTATCATACAATCGAATCCCTCTCATACTCTATACAATACCTTTCTTATCTGCATTTACCTATTTCTCACCTAACACCTAATATTACTCTTGTAACTTTTATTCTTCAAGTATAAAATATGATTATAGGTTACATAATCATATAAAAAGGCAGGTTATCACTATGAACATTATTATAGCCGGCTGTGGCAAGGTAGGTCGTACTCTCGCCCAGCAATTAAATGACGAAGGACATAACATTACATTAATTGATATATCTGCACAGAAATTGCAGACTACAATTGCTTCCCATGATGTACAGGGAATTGTTGGTAATGCTACCAGCTTCCTCACCCAGCAAGAGGCAGGTATTGAGGACGCAGACCTTTTTATCGCCGTAACAGGTGAGGACGAGGGCAATCTTTTAGGCACTCTGATTGCGAAAAAGACCGGCAATTGTCACACCATTGCACGTGTGCGAAGCCCTCAGTATTTTCAGGAAATTGCATATTTAAAGCAGTGCATGAGCTTATCCATGGCGATTAATCCCGAATACGCCGCTGCCAAGGAAATCGCGCACCTGATTCAGGTACCCGATGCCATGGAGATTGATTCCTTTGTAAAGGGGCGTGTGGATTTGATGACCATTGCGATTTCAGAGAATTCTTCTCTGCATGATTTAACCGTACAGGAATTTTCCAAGCAGTTTAACCACGAGATTTTGATTTGTATTTTAGTTCGTGACCATCAGGTCAGCATACCAAATGGTAATACCATCTTAAAGGCAGGAGATACCATTTCCGTTATTATGCCCAAAGAAAAGATACCAAGCTTCTACAAGGCTGCCAAGATTTCGTCTATTCATAAGGTGCGTGACGTTATGATTGCAGGCGGCAGTACACTCTCCTATTATCTGACTGAGCTACTGCTGAAAACAGGGATTCCGGTTAAGATTATTGAGCAGAACAAGGAACGCTGTGACTTTTTAAGCGTTGCCCTTCCTAAAGCAACCATTATTAATGCAGATGCAACCAATCACGATATTCTGTTGGAGGAAGGTCTGGCACACACAGATGCATTTGTTGCTCTAACGAACCTGGACGAAGGTAATATATTCCTGTCCCTGTATGCCCATAAGATGAATCCAAAGTGTAAATGCATAACCAAGATTGACCGTATGGAGGTGGATGATATCGTAAGTGACCTTCCTATCGGAAGCATTATCTCACCCAAACATATTACTGCTGAAAGCATTCTACGCTATGCCAGAAGCCGCAGTAATTCCTATGGCAGCAATGTAGAGTCTCTTTACCGCCTGTTGGATAATCAGGTAGAGGCTTTGGAGTTCCATGTTGGAGATAACAGTCCTGTACTGGATATTCCGTTATACAACCTTGACCTTAAGAAGGATTTGCTTGTCTGCTGTATTGTCAGAGGCAATCAGGTAATTACTCCAAGCGGTCGTGACAGCATACAGCTGAATGATACTGTTATTATCGTAACTACACATAAGGGACTTCGTGATATCTCCGATATATTGAAGAATCCTTCCAAGCCTATGAAGTAAGAGAGGGATTGCAATGAACTATTTATTAATTAACTTTATTCTCAGTCGTGTAGTTGCAATTGAAGGGCTCTTTCTGTTATTGCCCGCTATCACAGGACTTCTTTATGGTGAGACTACAGATGCTTTTGTTTACTTCACTGTCGGTATCATATGCATCATTGCAGGTATCCTGTCCGGAATGGTAAAGCCAAAGAGCAATACCTTCTATGCCAAGGAAGCGTTTGTAGCCGTATCCCTTAGCTGGCTTGTCATGAGTTTAATCGGTGCATTACCATTATGTATCACAAGAGCTATTCCGCATTATCTTGATGCACTATTTGAAATCGTATCCGGCTTTACTACCACAGGCTCCAGTATCCTGACCAATGTAGAAGCATTATCACACGCTAATCTGATATGGCGCAGCTTCTCTCACTGGATTGGCGGTATGGGAGTTTTAGTATTCATTCTGGCCGTTCTGCCGATGTCCGGTGGTTCTACCATGAACCTCATGAAGGCCGAAAGCCCGGGACCCTCTGTCGGTAAGCTTGTGCCTCGTATGCAGCAGACTGCATTTTTGCTTTATGCCATTTACTTCGTATTAACCGTGATTGAAGTGATTTTACTTCTATTAGGCGGTATGCCTTTGTTTGACTCCTTATGCCACTCTTTTGGTACTACCGGTACAGGCGGCTTTGGTATCAAAAATGACAGTCTGGCAAGTTACTCTACTTACTCACAGAATGTCATTACCATATTTATGTTTTTATCAGGTATCAACTTTACCTTCTTCTATTACTTGTTAATTCGTAAGGTAAAGGATGCCCTTGCTCTCGAAGAAATCCGTTGGTACTTCGGCTTCTATATAGGTGCTGTGCTGCTGATTACCTTGAATCTCGTAGCAAACGGCGGCAAACCGGGACAAAGCCTGCAGCAGGTTGCCTTTCAGGTTGCATCTGTTATTACCTCAACCGGTTATGCCACAACAGACTATAACCAATGGCCGGAGTTCTCAAGATATATGATGCTATTTGCCATGTTTATCGGAGCCTGCGCAGGCTCTACCGGCGGCGGTGTAAAGGTTGCACGAATTGTACTGTACCTAAAGCAGATTAAGAAGGAACTGTTACAGCAAATACATCCTCGACGTATCTGTGTTATTAAGCTTGATAAAAAGGGGGTTGAGCATGAAACCATTCGCTCCTGCAACGTATTTATCATGACATGGATTGCCGTATTCCTATTGTCAATTATGCTGATTAGCTTTGATAATTTTGACAGTACGACAAATCTGACAGCAGTCCTTGCAACACTAAACAACATCGGACCTGGATTAAATATGGTAGGTCCTTCCGGAAACTTCTCGGAATTTTCCTACTTCTCCAAGCTGGTACTTATATTTGATATGCTTGCAGGACGTTTAGAATTGATACCGATTCTGATACTGTTTCACCCTGCAACTTGGAAAAAAAAGGCATAAGATTGTGTTTACACAATCTTATGCCTTTTCAAAAAGCGGGTTGTGCATCTTAGGATGCAAAACCCGCTTTTCTACACTAAATTAATCTACACTCTTCAATGATTCTGTCATGCTGACTTTATTAATCTTGCCTTGCATGAGAAGGTTTACTACCAGAGAAAAAACAACCGTCAAAATAACACTATATGCATAGCTGACAGGCAGAACATGAATATCAAATCCAATATTCTCTACCACAATCTCATTCATTACAAAGTCATGCAAATAATGCCCCATCACCATACCAACGGCGGCACCTATAAAGGTGAGCAGTATATTTTCTCTGAATACATAATCCGCTGTCTCCCTGTCATAGAAGCCTAATACCTTAATGGTTGCAATCTCCCTGATTCTTTCCGTAATATTAATATTTGTCAGGTTATATAACACAATAAATGCCAGTCCTGCTGCACAGAATATGATTACCACTACTACCAAATCCAGACTCTTCATCATATTGGAAACTCTGTCCATAGTGTCACGATTCACTGTTACAACAGATACGCCTTCTAATTCCATCAGTTCTGTTGACAATTCACGTATCTCTTCCTCTGACTTTGCATTCAGATAAACCGTCTTACATATTGCATCCTGCTCCATGAAAACTTTGTAGGTTTCTTCACTTACATAAGCATAATTATTGATAAAATTCTGCGCAATCGCAGCAATCTTAACCTCCATTGTATTTTGGTCATCATCCCTGATTGTTATCATATCTCCAATTGACAAGCCATATTTCTTAGCATAATTATCACAAATCACAATTTCTCCCGGCTTTGGAAGTGCAATCTTCTCCTTATTAGCTGTATGCAAATCAATGAAAGAATCGAGCTTCGCATTATCCGGAAGCACCATTAGAATAACCTTTTTTTCGCCTCCGGGCAGCTGTATATAGCAGGTTTTCTCCATCAGATACATGAAATCTTCTAGCTTATGTCCAACACTTTCCTCCAAATCAGCTAAGCATTCTCCTGTCAGCTCATCCTGATAGGATACCGCAATATCAAAAACCGTAATCTCTCCAAACTGCTGATTTGCCACACCTGCAATAGAATCCTTTACACCAAAGCCCGTCACTAATAGTGCTGTACAGCCTCCGATTCCAAATACCATCATAAAGAATCGCTTCTTATATCGGAATAGGTTTCTAACTGTTACCTTCTGTAAAAACTTCAGCCGCCTCCAAATAAACGGTATATACTCTAAGATAACACGCTTTCCCACCTTTGGAGCCTTTGGCCGCATCAGCTCTGCTGCCGGCTCTGCCAATGCATGATGGCAGGTTACATATGTTACACCAATGGAACAGATAATCGATACTATCAAAGAAATAAGTGCCAAATTGGTATCAAAAAGATATGGAAGCTCACTAATGCAATACATCATTTCATAGGCATACCACAATACCCTTGGAAACATATAAGTTCCGCCGGCATATCCCACAACAGCACCTGTAATAGCTGCAAGACCTGAATAAAGAACAAATCTTGACATAATACTTGCTTCCCCATAACCCAGTGCCTTCATAACACCTATCTGGGTTCTTTGTTCCTCTACCATTCGATTCATGGTTGTCATACATACCAGTGCCGCCACCATAAAGAAGAACAGAGGAAAAACATTGGCAATTCCTGAAATAATACCGGCATCATTTTCAAAACAGACATAGCCTACATTCGTCTCTCTGCCAAGAACATATACCTCCGGCTCCTTTAAATCCTCAAATTCCGGCAATTCTACTTCTTCTATCGCAGCTTCCACCGCATCCTTTACTGCATCCTCTATCTGTTCATCCGTCATATAGGGTGCCATTTCACTTGCCAGTATTTCTTTTCTGACTTCTGTTTCAATTTCCTTTCGTATTTCCTCCCATGCCTTTTCTTCTGCTTCGGCATATAATGCGTCATATCGTTCATCGGCCACCTGCTGTGTCAAAGTCTCCACTTTTTCACTTGCCGCCTCTGCATATTCCTCATACTCGTCGCTATAAAGGAGATAATCCTTTGAAAGCTCCATATAGACTTCCGTATAATAATCTAACGCAAAGCCCTCCTGTGGCAGATAGATAAATGCATGAATCTGTCCATTACCAAGCGAAGTGGTTCCTCTCTCCATCTGGATATACAAAGGTGACTGCACAAGTCCCGTCACCGTATATTCCTTATAGGTAAAGCTTTCTAACGTATCTTCATCATTCTTCTTTGACAGTACTATCTTCTTTCCAATCATGGATTCGTCATAGATATAAGCATCTATCACACACTCATCCGCCTCCATCGGCATGCTTCCTGCCTTTAACACAAGACGGTTCACATCCTCCGGAATGCTGTGTGCCTTGATGACACGCTCATTTTTCGTCTCATCCTCCACCAGAACATCCACACTGACAGCACCTTCTACATATGCCGAATCATAACCTTCGTATAGCTTCTCTATATCTTCATCCGTAAAGCCCAGAGTTGAAAGCAGCCTAAAATCATAGAAATGTCTGTCCTCTAAATAGTTCTGTGCCATCCTAAGCATGGTCGGCTCTGTAATCTTTAATCCCGCGAAGAAAGCCACTCCCAACGCTACAATCGCCATAATTGCTATAAATCTTCCCAAACTCTGTCGAATCTCCCTGAAATTCGACCTCCACATAGCTTTTTTCATCAATATTCCCTTCCTACCTCTCAAGAATAAGTATTTACGAAATACATACTTATTCTTGTAAAGATTGCCTCCCGGCAATCTTTTGTTACCATTCTATCTCCTCTATATCCACAATCTTCTCATTCTTACGCATACTTACCACAGTTCCGTTCTTTACCTTGATAATCCTGTCCGCCATCGCTGTAATTGCCTGATTATGAGTGATAACAACTACTGTCTTTCCATTCTTACGACAGGTATCCTGCAAAAGCTTCAATACCGCTTTACCGGTATTATAATCAAGAGCTCCCGTAGGCTCATCACACAGTAAAAGCTTGGGATTCTTAGCTAAAGCTCTTGCAATGGCAACTCTTTGCTGTTCCCCTCCTGAAAGCTGTGCCGGAAAATTCTGCATTCTGTATTTTAACCCTACCTCTTCTAATACTGTAGCAGCATCCAAAGGGTCCTTGCAAATCTGTGCCGCCAGCTCCACATTCTCCAATGCAGTCAGATTCTGCACCAGATTATAGAACTGGAATACAAACCCAACATCATATCTTCTGTATGTTGTGAGCTTTTTCTTATTGTAAGCAGATACCTCTTCTCCATCCAGATAAACATATCCGCTTGTAAGAGTATCCATTCCTCCTAATATGTTTAAAATCGTTGTTTTACCGGCACCTGATGCTCCGACAATTACACAGAACTCCCCCTCTTCAATCTCAAAGTTCACATCATGTAATGCCGGTATTTCCACTTCCCCGGTCTGATAAGTCTTATTTACCCTTTCAAAGGATACATATGCACACATCCCGTTCCATCCTTTCTAAACTAAATCCTCGTCTGTTTCTAACATCTTTCAGACAAAAACGATGCCACTTCTGTGACATCGTTCTTTTGCCTTCCTCTATTGTAATTCACGCATTATGCAATTAACGTCTGTTCTTTTTTCGCTTTACCTTTTCAGCATACATCAGCTTATCTGATTCTTTAATCAGACTTTCAAAATCAATTGCATCCTCTGCATTCGCATGATAAATACCTATACTTGCTTCTGCTTTGTATGGCTTTTGTGAAATCGCATTAAAATCATCAAGAAATCGATTCAATTCATTCTTCAATGCATCATCGCTACATTCTACATCCATAAAAGCAATCAATTCATCACCACCAAAGCGTGCACAAAGTGCTTCCTTCGGACAAGCAGTCTTTAGCGCATCTGCCACCGCACGAATCGCATTATCACCCTCCGCATGTCCAAATGTATCATTGATATATTTCAAGCCATCCAAATCTGCCAATACTGCGGTAATCTGTCTCTGCTCTCTGCGTGCCCGTGCTGACATAATCAGATACTCTCTGATAAATCCATTACGATTGTACAGACCTGTCAAAACATCATACTGATACATATTCTCCATCTGTTTCTTCAGATAATTCTGATAACGATTATTTCTATATGTTCCGATTGCTCTGGCCAACGAATTAACATACATAATCATATCACAAAATTCCATGGAACCGTATTCCTCATAATGGAAACAGATATACCCCAATGTATGTCCTAAATGCTGAAGTGCCATAAAAAAGATAGGCTTTCCTCTTTGCACCAGCTGACACATATCAGGAATCAGCACACCGTCTTTGTGCTTTTCCATAACATCTTCTACCGCCTCTCCCTTACAAAGAAGCATATGCCAGCTTTCTTCCGGTGAATCTTCTCTTTTGGTATCTATTGGATTTTGTGTTTCATCCACACAACAATGCTTCAGTATACAGGTAGCTTCTTTTTTCATGTAATGACTCCATACCTTAGAAGCATCATTAATATTTTCACACAGAGCAACCTTTGCTGCTACATCTGAACAAAATCTGTCCTCATCTTGAAAACGATAAAAATTCGTATTAATTCTTTTCATGATTTTCTCTGTTTGAATATCAATTGCCGCATCACATCCACAGGACTCTGAATACACAGGCATAGTTGTCACATAGTAACGTTTCTCCATCTTTCTGTTTGCAAAGTAATCCCCCAATATCTGTGTGATTCTTTCGGCTAATTCATCAAAATTACACATAGATGTAGTAATCTTCGGGATATTAAAAAAAACATCATCTATTCCATCAAAACCTGTTACGATTACATCCTCAGGTACTTTATATCCATGTATCTTCAATTCATGAGCAACATTCATTGCCATAACATCATTGGCACAAATAATTGCCTCCGGTACATCATCTTTTTGCAAAAGTACTTTCATTGCCCGGATTGTAGGTTCTGCCCAAAATTCGCCATAACTAATCATGGAATCATCTACTTTTATTCCATTTTCCTGACATACCTTTTTAAATACATTTAATCTCTGTACAGAAAACGGTTCATTCTCTCTCCCGCCCATAAAATGAGGCTTTCTCACTCCATGCTCTTCAATAACATGCCTTACAATCTGTTCAAAGCCTCTCTCATAATCAAAGAATATTTCGTAGCATTCATCATCTGCTCCATCTACCAAAAATGTGGGAATATTCTTTTTCTTTGCAGAAGCTGCAATCTCATGCACCATTTGCTTGCTTTTTATATTCTCTGACATAATCATAACAGCATCTGTTACATCAAAATCAATCAGTTTCATGACATCCACATCTGCCCTGTCTGTCACAATTGTCCGATACAGTGCTTCTTCATGCCAACATAAATCGGTATACAAGCTGTATACCAATAAACAATATCCCTGCTTATCAAAATATTCACTTAAAGACATAATAAATTCATAATTTGTAGCCTCATAAATTCTGGATGTACATAAGGCTATTATTTTTCTATCACCTATCATCTAAAAGCCCCCACAAAATTCCCCTTATAGATAATTATACTACATTTTATCAATTCTTCAATATTTCACACACAAAAATGCGTCACCATATCAAATAGTGACGCATTTTATCAATTTGACAATTATTATACATATCTCCAAAGAGTTTCACGTACTGCATTGGTTCCCTGAGTCATTTCACTCAGATAGCTGCATACCACATCAGCAAGACCGGTATCATAAAGATTCACACCAAAAATTTTCTCATCCTTTAAGATTGGTGCCACTGCCGCCTCAATATCCTGTCCTTCTGCCAGCTTCAAGTTAGCAACATATGGACATACCGTAGCCAGTAATGGGTCAGGACTTAATTCAAACTGATTACCATTATCGTCAATTCCCATTAGATATCGTAACCAGCCTGCAAACACAAGCGGAATCAGCTTCAAATCGCTTACATTTAACTCAGGTGATGCCTGATAAGCCTTGATAGTCTCTCCAAAACGGATGGCAAGCTTCTGAGAAGTATCGGTTGCAATTCTCTGCGGTGTATCCGGCATAAACGGATTTGGAATACGAACATTTAATACGGTATCAATAAATTCCTTCGGGTCAAGCACTCCGGGATTTACAACAACAGGAAGTCCCTCCACATAGCCGATGGTTTCTACCAGCTTCTTAAGCTCTTTGTCCTTCATTTCCTCTGAAATCTTGGTATATCCAAGCAGACAGCCAAATACAGCAAGTGCTGTATGTAACGGATTCAGACAGGTACAAACCTTCATCTTTTCTACCTTATCTACCGTTTCTCTATCAGTGAACATTAAGCCGCCCTTTTCAAGCTGCGGTCTGCCGTTAGGGAACGCATCCTCAATCACCAGATACTCACACTCTTCTGCATTTACAAAAGGAGCCACATAGGTATTCTTTGATGTAATCACCGGCTCAAGAGCATCAATGCCATCCTTCTTAAGAATCTCCTCAACTGATGCATCCGGTCTTGGTGTAATCTTATCAATCATAGACCAAGGGAAGGTCACTTTGCTCTTATCATTTACATATTCAACAAACCCCTCATCTGCCACACCATTTTCAGCCCACTTCTTGGCAAAAGAATGAATTGCATTATAAAGTTTGTCACCATTATGAGAGCAGTTATCCATACTTACCATGGCAACAGGCTTCTCTCCTGCCTCATATCTTGCATACAAAAGTGCTGCTACCTTTCCGATATAGCTCATCGGCTTTGCAGGACCATTCGCAAGGTCCGAAGCCACATCCGGTAACAGTTCTCCCTTGCCGTTCACAAGACTATATCCCTTCTCTGTAATGGTGAAAGATACCATCTGCAAAGAATCTGCTGCAAATATCTCCTTTAATCTTGTAAAGTCCGATGTATTCTCAGAATTCACTGTCAGAGACTCTACCACACTGCCCACAACAGTCTTCTCCACATTACCGTCTGCCTTCAAAGTCACCAGAATCGTATAATCATCATGAGGCTTATTCATCTTCTCAATAATCTCATAATCATAGCCCTCTGCCACAATAAGACCTCTGTCCAGCACGCCTTCATTCAGAAGATTCTGTACTACATTTGCCTGAAAGGCTCTAAAGATATTACCTGCGCCAAAATGAATCCAGAAAGGATTCTCCTTTGTCGCCTTCGCAACAGCCTCTCTGTCAAACTGTGGAAGCTTGTAGCCTGCTGCTTCCCACTGCTTTCTATCTGCTAAACCGCTTTCGTTTAATCTCATCATATTCATAACCTTGCCTTTCTGCTGCCATTATCTGGTCTGACTCTTCTCAATTGCTTCCCATAAGCCATTCAGATAAGTAGCTCCCAAAGCTCTGTCATATAAGCCATAGCCCGGCATCGCTACCTCATCCCAAATCATACGGCCGTGGTCCGGTCTGATAGGACCGGTAAATCCGATATCATATAATGCCTTCATAATCTCATACATGTCAAAGGTTCCGTCAGAAGACAAATGTGCTGCCTCTTCAAAATCTGTCGGCGAATTAAACTTCAGATTTCTAACGTGTGCAAAATGAATTCTTCCCTTCAGGGAGCGAATCATGTCAGGTAAATCATTTTCTAAGTTGGTTCCGTATGAACCTGAGCAGAATGTCACACCATTGTGTGGGTTATCAACCATCTCCATCATACGAAGAATATTCTTCTTATTGATGATAATACGAGGAAGACCAAATACGCTCCATGCCGGGTCATCCGGATGGATTGCCATGTTAATATCATATTTATCGCATACAGGCATAATTCTCTCAAGGAAGTACTTCAGATTCTCAAAAAGCTTCTCATCATCCACATCTTTATACATTGCAAAGAGTTCCTTTACTCTCTCCATTCTGTCAGGCTCCCACCCCGGCATAATGGTACCATTCATATCTCCTGAAATAGACTCAAACATCTTCTCAGGGTCAAGCGCATCTACCGCTTCCTGAGTATAAGCAAGTACAGTAGAACCATCCGGACGCTTTCTTGCAAGCTCTGTTCTTGTCCAGTCGAATACCGGCATGAAATTATAGCATACCAAATGAATATCCTCTTCACCAAGATTTGTTAATGTTTCTATATAGTTATCAATATACATATCACGGTCAGGTGAACCAACCTTGATTGCATCATGAATATTTACGCTCTCAATACCTGCAATATGAAGTCCTGCTGCCTCAACCTCAGCTTTCATCTGTCGAATACGATCTCTGCTCCATACCTCGCCCGGCTTGGTATCATATAATGTCGTAATTACTCCGTTTACTCCCGGAATCTGCCTTATCTGCTTTAAAGTAACTGTATCAAATTTAGCTCCATACCATCTTAATGTCATTTCCATTAGAAAATACCTACCTTTCTCAAAAAAAATTTCAAAAATTTTTTCACACTACCTAAAGTATAGCGTATTTTTTTCTTGAAAACATTGGTATCTTTGTTTGCTATATTGCAAAAGTTGTGGTTTTTTGCAATAATTGAAATAAGTCAGTTGTTTATTTATCATCCCGCTTATTATCTGACATTTTATCCAATACAAGGAGACATCGAATGAAAAGAAAGCTACAAACAGCCTTTCAGTCCCGTCAGTATATGCTGTCGCAGGACTTTGAGATTTATTATTACAATGATACCAGTCAGCAAAAGGTCAATATGCATACCCACAACTACTATGAATTCTATCTCTTTTTGGAAGGTGATATCAGTATTCAGATAGGTGAGAATATCTTCCCGTTGCAGTACGGAGATATTATTCTGATTCCGCCAAATATTCCGCATATGCCTGTCTATCATAGTACCCGGATTCCCTATCGCCGCTTTGTGTTCTGGCTTAGTCAGGAATATTGCAACCATTTGCTAACGATTTCTCCCGACTATGTCTATCTGATGCAATATGTGCAGGTACATAAGCGCTACATTTTTCACAATGACCGTATCACCTTTAACAGTGTACAGTCCAAAGCGAATAACCTGATTGATGAAATGCGCTCTAACCGATTTGGAAGAGATGCCCAGATTACCCTCTACGTCAATGACCTGATACTACATCTCAACCGTCTGATACATGAACGCAATACCCCAAAAAGCCCTGCACTGGATACCTCACTGTATCACAGATTAAATGAATACATTGAAACGCATATAGAGGATGAACTGACCTTAGAGCATCTGGCAGGCGAATTTTATATCAGTAAATATCATATTGCCCATGTATTCAAGGAGGCAACAGGACTTTCCATTCATCAATACATCACCAAAAAAAGGCTTGCCTTATGCAAGGAAGCCCTTCTTGATAATATCAGTATTACTGAAGTCTACCAAAGCTTCGGCTTTGGTGATTACTCCAGCTTTTATCGTGCGTTTAAAAAGGAGTTTGGCATCTCACCCAAGGAATATAAAAAATCTACAGCTTTGCCTTCAGCATCTCAGTAACCATACCCGGAGAAGCCATACCCTTGGTTCTTTTCATAACCTGGCCTACGAGGAATCCCAGCACCTTTTCTTTGCCGCTGCGGTATTCCTCTACGACCTTGGCATTCTCCTTCATAGCCTCATCTACAGCCGCCTCAATCGCCGCAGTATCCGAAATCATCAAAAGATTATTCACCTTCATATATGCCAAAGGCTCTATATCCTCTTCAAAAATCCGTTCAAATACGGCCTTAGCAATCTCCTGATTAATCTCACCTTTATCCAATGAAAGAATCAAATCTGCCAAGTGCTTTGGTGTAAACTTTAGCTCTTTGGCATCCATCCCCTTTTCCTTTAGGAGCCTCATGCACTCTCCCATAAACCAGTTAGCCGTTTTCTTTGGATTATTAGAAAGTTTCACGGTTTCTTCATATAGTCCTGCCACATGCCTGTTCTGCGTCAACAAGGCTGCATCATACTCCGACAACCCGTACTCTGCTTGAAAGCGCAGCTTTTTATCAGGTGCAAACTCAGGAATCTCCTTTTTCACCCGCTCCAGCCATTCATCGGATATCATAACCGGCTGCAAATCAGGGTCCGGAAAATAGCGATAATCCTTGGCATCCTCCTTTGAACGCATCGGATAAGAACACTCTTTATTCTCATCCCAGCGTCTTGTCTCCTGCTCTACCTGACCTCCTGCTTCCAACAGTCCTATCTGACGTGCCCTCTCTACCTCAATCGCCTTTGTAATTGCCCTAAAGGATGCTAGATTCTTCATTTCCGTTCTGGTTCCAAGCTCTGCACTGCCTATCGGGCGGACAGACAAATTCACATCTGCTCTCATAGAACCTTCCTGCAGCTTACAGTCAGAGATTCCAAGATACTGGCAAAGCATCTTAATCTTTTCCAGATATGCAATCACCTCTTCGGCATTCTTCATATCCGGTTCGGAAACAATTTCCAAAAGAGGAACACCGCTTCTGTTATAATCTACCAACGAGCACCCTAACTCCTCATCATGTATCAGCTTACCCGCATCCTCCTCCATGTGCATCTCATGGATGCGAACAATTTTCTTCCCCTTTGCAGCCTCTATTTCAATCTCTCCATCCCTGCATATGGGCAGATACAACTGGGATATCTGATAATTCTGCGGATTATCCGGATAAAAATAATTCTTCCTGTCAAAACAGCAATACTGATTCACCTTACAATTCATGGCTAGTCCCAAGGCAAGTGCATACTCAACCACTTTCCGATTCAATACAGGTAACGCTCCCGGCATTCCGGTGCAGACAGGACATGTATTCGCATTGGCAGGTGCACCAAATCGTGTCGAACACCCGCAAAAAATCTTCGTTTGGGTAGAAAGCTCTACATGTACCTCAAGTCCTATTACTGTTTCATACTGTCTCATTCCATGAAATACCTGCCTTTCTGCCTAATTCTCCTCTTAATACCTCGTACTTTCCGGCTAACGCAAACAGCTTTTCTTCTTCGAAGCGGTTTGCAATCAACTGCATTCCTATTGGTAATCCACTCCCTGATAATCCGCATGGAACGCTGATTGCCGGTAAACCTGTCAGATTCACAGCTACTGTATATGCATCGGACTGATACATTTTGATTGGATGAACAAGACTTTCTCCTACCATAGGCGCAACCGTCGGCGTTACGGGAGCCAAAATACAATCATATTCTTCGAATATTTTCTCAAACTCTGCCTGAATCAATGCCTTCACTTTTAATGCCTTGAGATAATACGCCTCATAATAGCCTTCGCTCAAAGCATAAGCTCCTGCCATAATACGCCTCTTCACCTCTTTTCCAAAGCCCTCTGCTCTGGTTTTGCGATACATGCAATGAAGATTCTGTCCGCCGGCACTGCGATATCCATATTTTACACCGTCAAAACGTGCCAGGTTAGAGCTTGCCTCCGCACAGGCTATCACATAGTATGCCTGTGTTGCATATTCTGCCATCGGCATGGACACATACTCTATCTTTGCTCCGCTGTGCTCTAACAAACGAATTGCCTGATGTATCGCATCGCATACCTCCAAATCCGCTTTCACTGCCTTCGAATCAGAATCAGATTCCAAATAATTCTTAGGAACGGCAATCCGCAATTCCTTCTCTATATATGGTACCGGCTCTGCCTTAGATGATGTACTGTCCTTTGCATCATAGCCTGCAATCACCTCATAGAACGCCTTGCAATCCGCTACCGTCCTTCCGATTGGTCCTATCTGGTCCATGCTGGATGCATATGCTATCAGACCATATCTTGATACTCTTCCGTAGGTAGGCTTTAATCCAACAACACCGCAATGGGACGCCGGCTGTCTGATAGAACCTCCTGTATCCGAGCCAAGTGCCAAAGGAGCTTCACCTGCTGCCACTGCAACACAGGAACCACCTGAAGACCCTCCGGGCACATATGCCTCATTCCACGGATTCCTTGTAATACCATAAGCCGATGTTTCCGTCGTACTTCCCATGGCAAACTCATCCATATTGGTCTTACCCATAATAATCATACCGGCATTCTCCAGCCGATTAATCACTTCAGCCTGATATGTCGGCACAAAGTTCTCTAAAATCTTAGAACCACAGGTAGTCCTTAGCCCATGAGTACAAATATTATCCTTTATTGCAACCGGTACCCCTGCCAATGGCCCTGTGTATTTTCCGGTTGCAATACCTTCCTTTACTTCCTGCACTCTTGCCTGAAGCCTCTCTTCCTCTATTGAAATAAATGCATTCAGCTTCGGTTCTAGTGCTTTGATTCTGTCTCTATAAATTGCTGTGGATTCTTCTACAGAAAAATCCCCCCGCTTCAGCGCCTGCCCAAGCTCCAACGCAGACATTTCCACAATTGTTTGCTTTTTCTCCATACTAACCTTTCCTATCGCATCTATATTGTTTTGGGTACCACCAGCTGCCCTGCCTTACTCTTAGGTGCATTCTTTAATAGCATCTTACTGCCATCCGTATTGGTCACCTCATCCTCCCTGAATACATTCACCTGCCCAAGCACATGTACCAGTGCATCCACATGCTCTGTATCCAGTTCTTTTAGCTCATCCATATATGCCAACAGCTTCTCCAACTCCGCCATGGTACAGGCTCTTTCCTCCTCTGATAAGGAAAGCTTTGCTAAAAGCTCCACTCTTTCCATCGTTTCTTCATCTATTCTCTGCATACTGCCTCCCAAATATCCGTCTCCCTATCAAAACGGGCAAGCTTTCACTTGCCCGTCCATCTTTACTGAATCTCCAATACCTTATAGTCCTGGTCTTCAATCACTTTCTTTAACTCATCATTGCTAATCTCTGCATTCAGAGTCAACACTGCTGTTCCTGCCTCATGGCTTACTACAGCCTCATCTACCTGTGCAAGTGCTTCCAATACCTTCTTAACCCTTGCCTCACAATGTCCGCACATCATACCCTCAATTTTCATTGTCTTTGTCATTTCTTTTGTCTCCTTTTCTGTATCTGTATTTTCATTATTCTGATATCTGTTCTTTAATCTCTTATCCTTAGAGGCATCCTTAATATTCACCAGGTTCAATCGTAATGCATTGGTTACGACACAGAAGCTGGATAAACTCATGGCTGCCGCACCAAACATCGGGTTAAGCTGCCATCCTAAGATTGGAATCCATATACCCGCAGCAAGAGGTATCCCGATAATATTATAGAAAAATGCCCAGAATAAGTTCTGATGAATATTCCTAAGGGTACTTCGACTTAATCGAATCGCCGCCGGAACATCACTTAATCTACTCTTCATTAATACCACATCTGCCGCATCAATTGCAATATCTGTTCCTGCCCCTATGGCAATTCCCATATCCGCTCTGGTAAGTGCAGGTGCATCATTGATGCCGTCACCCACCATGGCAACCTTGCCCTTTTCCTTAAGCTGTCGAATAACTCTCTCCTTGCCTTCAGGTAAAACACCTGCGATAACTTCGTCTACACCTGCCTGACTACCAATTGCTTTAGCAGTCTGTTCATTATCTCCTGTCAGCATCACCACATGGATACCCATGTTTTGCAATTCCTTCACCGCCGCAGGACTATCCTCCTTCATCGTATCTGCAACGGCAATACAGCCTGCCACACTACCTCCCTTTGCAAAATACAGCGGTGTCTTTCCCTCTCCTTCAAGTATCCTTGCCTGTGCTACTAATTCTCCCGGAAGTGTAATACCATACTCCTTCATACATCTGTCATTGCCGCCTAACAGGCATTCATCTGACACATAGGCTGTCAATCCATTCCCGGGTAATGCTTTAAAATCCGTCACCTCATATGTGACCGTCAGGTTCTGCTTCTTAGCTTCCTCAACAACAGCCTTTGCCAAAGGATGCTCACTTCTTCTCTCAAGAGCATAAGCAAGCTCTAACAGCTGCTCCTTCGTATATCCTTGTGCCGGCAGAATATCCGTTACCGAAGGCTCTCCCACTGTAATTGTTCCTGTCTTATCCAATGCTACAATCTGCACTCTGCCTGTCTCTTCCAAGGAAACCGCTGTCTTAAACATAATACCGTTCTTGGCACCTACACCATTTCCAACCATAATGGCTACCGGTGTTGCCAGTCCCAAGGCACATGGACAGCTGATTACCAGCACGGAAATACCTCTTGCCAAAGCAAAGCCAAAGCTCTCGCCTGCAAGAAGCCATATCAGTATCGTAATTACTGCAATGGTGATTACCACAGGTACAAAGACTCCTGATACTTTATCCGCAATCTTGGCAATCGGCGCTTTGGTTGACGCTGCATCGCTCACCATCTGTATAATCTGAGAAAGTGTCGTATCCTCACCGACTCTTGTTGCTTCACACTTTAAGAAGCCCGACTGGTTCACTGTCGCTGCGGATACTTTATCTCCAACGCTCTTATCAACAGGAATACTCTCTCCAGTTAATGCCGCTTCATTTACTGCACTGCTTCCTTCCAGCACTACACCGTCTACCGGAATATTCTCTCCCGGTCTGACCACAAATATGTCACCCTTTGCTACCTCTTCAATCGCCACCTCTGTTTCCACATTATCACGTACAAGCATTGCAGTCTTAGGGGCAAGTCTCATCAAACTCTTCAACGCATCCGTCGTCTTCCCCTTAGAACGCGCCTCAAGCATTTTGCCTACCGTAATCAAAGTCAGTATCATAGCCGCTGATTCAAAGTAAAACTCATGCATATAGGCATGTACCTGTTCCTGTGTCCCAAATACTGCCGCATCTGTCATAGCAAATACTGCATACACACTATATAAATAGGATGCCGCCGAGCCAAGTGCCACCAAAGTATCCATATTGGGCGACTTATTTACCAATCCCTTCCATCCGTTTATAAAAAACTTCTGGTTTATCACCATGATGACTGCCGATAGCAGCAGCTGTATCAACCCTAATGCAATGGGATTACGCTCTAATCTCTCAGGTATCGGCCACCCCCACATCATATGTCCCATGGAAAAATACATGAGTATCAGCAAAAAGCCCAACGAAGCCAATAAGCGTCTTCTCAATATCGGCGTTTCCTTATCTTTGAGCATCTCTTCCTGTGCTGAATAGTCTGTCTGCTTTCTTTCTTTCGAAGAATCCTTTAGGCTTGCACCATAGCCCGCATCAACCACTGCCTGAATAATCGCATCAGAAGACACTTCCCCCTCTACACCCATGGAATTTGTCAACAGACTAACCGAGCACGCCGTTACACCATCCACCTGATTCACTGCCTTCTCAACTCTTGCGCTGCATGCTGCGCAACTCATACCTGTTACTATATATTGTTTCATACAACTAACCTCGCTTTTATTATAGAATATCCCTTTCCCACTTTTATGTCAATCCCGGCAATCACAACAAAACGGACAAGCCTTTGTGCCTGCCCGTTCCTTTCTAATACAATGCCTGTCTCTTGGCATCCTTATTATCATACATAATTTCGTCCGCTTCACGAACATAATCATCAAAATCTCTATCCACATCATCGTCTGTAATCGTATACCCTATACTAACCGCCAGACTAAACGGATATTTCTCCTGTCTTGCCTGTGTCTTTAACTGCGAATGAATATGATGCTGAATGGAATCTATCTTATATTTCTCCATATCCTCCATAACCACCACAAACTCATCTCCGCCGTGACGTATGGCAATTGCATTTTCACCGCAACAATTCTGAATTACACTTGCAGTCTTCTTGATTGCCATATCACCGTATTCATGCCCGAACCGGTCGTTAATGTATTTGAGTCTGTCCATATCAAGAAAAAGAATCAGTACCTTCTTACCTGCTGCTCTCCTCTCCTCAAAGAACTTACGTGCTACCTTTTCATAGCCCTGACGATTATAAAGCCCCGTCATAGCGTCTGTCATATACAGCTTTGACAAAAGCATATTAAAATATGCAAGCTTCTCCTTCTTGTGCAGATTCTCAATTGCATTTGAAAAAGTATTTACTACGGTAAACAAATACTGGGTCGACATGAGATATTCCGCATTGCGAAGCACCAAATACCCTACCTCGTACTCACTGATATGTACAGGCTGAAACAGATATACCATTCCCGGCTTATCCGACTCAAAGGTAGGGAACAGCCCCTTAATCGTAGTCTTGGCATTATCATTTATCTTACCATCCTCGTAGACAAATGCAAGACGCATTTCCTCCGGATAGCCCTCCTTTGAAAGCTCATCATTGGTAAGCAGATTATGCTGTCTTAAGTCTGTAATGTCTCTATATGCATAAATCCTGCTATCCAATGCAAGATAAATAGCGTCACACTGCGCATTAGGAAGCCATTCCTCGATGCATCCTGCCATTTCACCAATAGAATTCAAAAGCTGAACATCATGCTCCAGTGCCAGCAGTTTCCCTTCAAAAGCATTGGTATTAATCTCATACATAATCTGCCATGAGTCATGTGCTCTTCTGTCTACCGGCTTGTTAGACTTACAGCCGCAGCTGTCCCAATAAACAGGATATGTCTTGGTATAATTAAATCTCTCTAACGGCTCTCCATTCCATATCTTTAAAAGCATTTCCACCGCAAGAACTCCCACTTCCTCACGAATATGTCCAACCGTAGTTATCTTTGGTGAATAAAAGCTTGCCTTATCAAAATTATCAAATCCGGTTACCCTGATATCCTCAGGGATACGGTAGCCTGCCGCAACAGCCGCTTCGCATACTCCTACCGCTATATTATCATTGGCACAGATGATAGCATCCGGTATCTCTCCCTTTTTCTTTAACAGCGCAGAAAAACCATTCAAACCACACTGGCATTCATAATTTTCATAATAAAAATCATCGGCATCATAACGAATCTGATTCGTATCCATATAATCTTTGATTGCCTGTACACGCACCGAATTTTCAAAATTATCCTCCGGTCCCATGACACACCAAAAACGTTCACAGTCATGCTTATGATGCAAATGCTCTATAATATCCGTAATCGCCGCATAATTGTTAATCCCTGCATAATAGCAGCCATCTATCTCATGTGCAAGCGAAATAATCGGCTTTCCACTGGCACGAAGCTTCGTCATCAGACGCTCGGTAACCTCCGGGGCATCTATATTATTAATATATACGAGGATACCGTCAAACTCAGAAAAGTCAGGTAACTCAAAAATATTATATTCTCCATGACTGTACTTCTCGTCCAGACTCCAGCTGGCAAAGCAATTAAAGATATAAAGATTAATCTCTTCTCCCTGCTCTCTGATTCTTTTCATGATTCCTGATGGCCATGCATAAGTGAAGAATCTTTTCCAGCTATTCATTACCAATGCGACTTTTTTCATCTCTCGCCTCCTCATATGTATATGGCATATTTTATGACTTATTATGCTACTTTATCAAAACACGGATATCATATTTATCGTAACATATTTTAAAAAAATATACTACTATATTATCTTGTATACTCGTGCAATTACGCTCATTTTCTGTATATTTAAATGCTAAAAATGTTTCAAAAAGCTCCCCTGCCAATGGCAAGGGAGCTTCCTCCTACGCTTCTAATTTTTTAAATCTGCTAACTTCCTGATTCAAATTGTTTGCAATATTATGATTATCTTCTACCGCAGATGCAATGACCTCCATGTTTCCATGAATATCTGCTGTACTCTCTGTAGCCTGTACTACAGACTTAGTACTCTCTAAGACTGCATTGTTAATCTCACTGATTCCAACGCTCATAGTCTGTGCAACCTCTTCCATATCTGCTGCCTTTGCCTCAATAACTGCAAATACTTCCTTCAGTCTTGTTGCATCTGACTTATAGCCCTCCGAAGAATCTACAAATGCCTCGTAATCCTTCAAAACACTATTCGCAACGTATTCCATAATCTCGTTTGCATTATTTACCAAATCCTGTACCGCACCGGTTACCATTCCACTGATTTCCTGAATGCTCTTAGCAGTATCACGGCTGCTGTCTGCAAGCTGCGTGATTTCATCTGCTACTACGGCAAATCCCTTTCCTGCCTCACCTGCTCTGGCTGCCTCAATAGAAGCATTTAATGCCAACAGGTTTGTCTGACTGGAAATATTTAAAATGTCTGTTGTAAGCTGATTAATTCTTTCAACTGACTTACTTTCTTCAATCGCTACCTCCATACGGCTCTGAATGTCAGATACCATATTCTTGGTAACCTCCTGACTATGAATACTACTCTTACTTACTTCGTCTGCACGCTGTGTTAAGCCGTCTACCAGCTCAACCGTAGCACCAACCTCGCTGCCCATATCCTTTGCCGAGCCAAGCACCTTTCCTGCCCCCTCTTCGATGGACTGCATGGTAGCACTTACCTCCTGCATACTTGCAGAAAGCTCTTCCATAGTCGCTGAAACACTGTCCGTTTCATCCTTACAAAGCACAACCTTATCATTGATTTCCTCTGCTGATTCATACATCTGTGTCGCACCGCCGCGAATAGAAAGTATGACATTCTGCAAAGTATCAAGGAAATGATTGATGCAGCCAATCATCTGACCAACCTATCTACCTGCTTGGTTTGTAAACGAATGGTCAAGTCACCCTCGCCCTTGTCGATGTTGTTTACCATGTCAAGAAGTACTTCATTACTCTTCTTGATTGGCTGTACAATGGTTTTATAAATATAAACACCGCCAATTGCAACTCCAACGATAAATAACAGTGCCATAACACCGATAATCACATTCAAATCCAAAATCGCTTTATCTATAGAAGCCACGCAATTATCCTGTGCCTGTAAAAGTGCCTCTTCAAAAGCAGCATAGGCTTCATCCATCGCATTTACAGAACCAAACATACCACCCTGTGCTGCTGCGGCACCTGCCTGGTCACCTGCGTTATAGCATGCTACAACTATTTCTCCGATATTTACCAAGGCGCCAATCTTATCTGCATATCCGTTAAAGGTCTCTAATACATTTGCTTCCTCAACCTGCGCACATAATCCGCGAATCAGCTCAATGTTTTCATTCAACAGTGCAATATCCCCTGGCATATTTCCTGCCATTCTTGCTACAGAGTCTGCCAAATTAGAAGTAGCAATCATATTACAATACATCTTTACTGTTTCAATACATGAAATCAAATCTGCTTCGTCTGCACGAATCTCAATAAATAATTCCTGAAGTTCTTTTACGTTTTCCTCAACATTAGCCGTATTCATTGTATTCATAACTGAACCAACAAAATAAATGATTAAAAGCGACGCAAACATGGTCATTACCTTGACCACTATATGCTTTTTCATTTGTTTATGCCCCTTGGATTATACCATAATCACTTCGTGATTACGGCAGATTCTATGGCCATTCGGCCTGTATAATGTCTGACGACATTATACCATAATCACTTCCTGATTACGGCAGGTTCTATGGCCATTCGGCCTGTATAATGTCTGACGACATTATACCATAATCACTTCCTGATTACGGC
>SVFJ01000020.1 GCA_015056925.1 Lachnospiraceae bacterium
ATCACCCATTCTGGTATTTTGGATATCAAATACCGCAATCATGCCTACCACTTTATTGGATTCTTTCAATACAATTCCCCAATCAAAATCAGGAGAAGGTTTTCTTTTTACCCAAGGGCGGGGATCAATAAACATAAGTTCAGGATTTTTCTCGCCCTTGCTTGCTTTTCGTCCCCAATATGTATAGATTTCATCTCTCCCAAGCCACTCTTTTAAATCAGGCACATCATTTTCGTTAAGCACACGAATAATTAATCTGTCCGTTTCAAGAATTGGTTTATCTATTTCATAATCTTTTAACATAATATCCTCCATCAAATTCAAATTCTACTTATCATTCGTCCACACTAAGTTATATCGTGTAACACCATTACTTGCCAATGTCTGATTATATAATTCACATCCGTAATGTTGATATATTTGTGCATATCGCTCCATATCAGTATCAAACAGTAATGGTACCCCCTCTTCTTTCGCATATTTCTTTGCAGCCTCTACCAAATGCCTTGCGTAACCTTTTCCCTGATGTTCCTTATTCACACACACAAATAAGATATCAATATGTGTTTTTGTAGCATACTGCTTATTAGAGCCTGTAATTTGCTTAATATGTGACATGTACTTTTTTAATGTCTTAAAAGGAATAGCCTTTAATAGTCGAATTAACATCTTTAGTTGCGGATACACAGATGCTTTTTTACTATGTATAAAACCAACCATACCTTTGTGATCCTCTGTTCCATAAAGTGCTTTTGACTCATACACATAATCCGTGTATATATCCATATATTTCATTACAAGCTCTTTTCTGTCGTTTATATCTCCAAACTCGTGAAAAAGCTCATTCGTAATAAATGCTTCGCCAATCATTTTTTTAATTTCAGCTAACTCACTTTTTGAAATATTATCTATCAATGTTATTTTCATCCAAACTCACCACCAAATTTAAAAAATCTCCTACTGCTCATCTCTACTCTTTATGGTGCAACGAAAAAGCCCGTTTCATCCGACTTTAAAATGCTGCCTCAAAGTAATACCAATTTGATTCTATTTTACGAACAATACCTCTGTTATCGCCGCTACCTTTCCATTCCCATTCGTTATCAGATATAGGAATTAATGCATCCTTTCCATTTTGGAAAGCAACAGGCACATCATCAAAAGAATAAAAGAAACCATAATACTTTGCAGAAGGTAACAATCCCTCACTCACCATATCATACTGAATAATAGGATGTTCTCCATTCCAATAAATCGCTTTCGTACCTTCTACACTAGATACTTGTTTTGCTGCTTCATAATTGCGAATACTTTCTTGCAAGAGTTCTCTATTAGTCTCAAAATAACTCATTGCCTCCTTTTCCGGAAAATTGATTGCTCGTACAATGCTAATAACAATAAATACTAAAACCAATAAAATTACTACGCCTAATGTGATAAATATATTTTTAGTTTTGTTTCTCATACTTTTTCCCTACTCATTGCTTATTTCTATTCCTTCGTTCATCTATCCATATAACTCAAAAGTGCTTTATACTCTCTTAAATAAGCACCACGTTTCATCTCATTTTCATCCGCATAATCTTGATGTTTAGAAAAGATTTCGATTGCTTCGTCTAAAGAAATCCACCTTGGTTCCAGACCTGCGTCCAATTCTCTTTCCGTTAATGCTCTCTTGGTTTCACCAACATAATCACATATAAAGAAATAACTTATAAATAACCAATCTTCATAGTATTCGTTAATCGTTAAATACTGTTCTTTCGGCTCAACAACACAGCCAGTCTCCTCTGTCAGTTCACGCACACAGCACTCTTGAAGGCTTTCATTATTCTCTAACCCACCACCCGGAATAAACCATTGGTCCGTATTCACTTCGTATGTTAGTAATATTTTATCATTCTGAATCAATATTCCACGGCAAGCCTCTCGTACCTTAGTATATTGTTCAAACCGATTTTCTCCATAAATATTTATTGTTTCCATATATTTTCTCTCATCGTTCAAATTTATCCGTTTTTCATCTTTCATGTACGCCACCAAATTTCTATCCAAATTATACCTTTTCTGTATTATGTAAACAAGTATGTCTTTTCCTTTTTATATTCATTTCTTGCTCAAATCAAAAAAGGTCAGCAGATTGAGTTATTATCTCAATCTGCTGACTTTTTTCGATTCATACATGCTTCCTATAATCATATCTCCTCAACAAGGTCTGCCTCATAATACTCTCCATTTATATTGACGGCGAGTGTATTATAATCCTCTCCCTTTACCTTATACGCATGTGTATAGATCCAAAGTGTCCTGCTCTTGGCATGACTCGTTTCACCGCTCCAGTCAATCTTGATATACTCCTCATTAGGAAGAACTTCCTTTGTTGTATTATCAAAGACCACAGATGTCGAAATACTGGTCAGATAACTACCTACACTCTCTTTGTCAACCGTTTCATCTGTGACCTGATAAATTACTCCATCTCCTATCAGCTGTGTTGCATTTTCCTCATTCACTGTCAGCTGTTTGGGAAATAATTCCTCCGCATCCTCTGTAGGCAATGCCAACGGCACCTGTTCCTCGCTTAAAAGCTCTGTTTTTACTGCCTTATAAAAAGAATCATCTATCGCCACCTGAATCTCATCTATGTTCTCCTCATCCATATATACTGTTGAAAACATCAGTCCATCAATATTTTTGTAAATATATCCTGTTAATTCACCAATTTGCTCAGCTTCTACCTCTTCCTCTAATACCGTATACTCACATTCTTTATAATTCACTACAATATCCTCTGTTACAAAAATCTCGCATTTTGCATCTTCACCATATAACATCTGTCCTGCTCCACATCCTGAGCACCAAACCAAAAACACAGCTATCACACCAACAATTACACAAATCTTTCTCATCTTATTCATCTTCCTCCTCATTTCTACCCACAATCGTCCTATATAGCAAGAGCACTGATAGCCTTTCCATCAGTGCCCGTAATGTTTTATCCTCTTGTTACGCTACTTTTAATCATTGCTTTACTACATAAATATGTGATTACAAAGTATCCACCGTAAATTGCTACAATAATTCCTGCTGTAACCACAATCGATGCTAGCAAATGCTCTCCGCCGAAAGTACTAAGCATAAAGTTGCAAAACTGAATACCAAATATTGAATGAATGCACGCAAGTACCAATGGGAATGCAAAGAAGATTCCAATCTGCTTAAACAATGCACTGTTAATCATCTTCTCATCTGCACCAAGCTTACGAAGCATTCTGAATCGTTCAATGTTGTCAGCACTCTCTGTCAGTTCCTTCAAAGCAAAGATTGCTGCTGAGGAAATCAGGAATACGATACCAAGATATAAACCGATAAAGCTTAACATTGCGCCCATACCAACTGCTGCCTGTGTCATATCAATTCTTGTATAAACATTGATTGGCAACCATTCACTACCCTGTGTTTCTATCTTTTCGATAATCTCTTTCTCAATCACCAGCTTATCTGCCTTATTTTTGGCATCATAATTTCCTATAATAGCATACTCTATAGGTATTTGCCCTTCCAAAACATAATCAGGTACTACCATGACACCAATATTAACGTGACTTGCCGCAAGATGGATAAAGCCTTCCTTGCACTCCTGATATTTTGATCTCAGTTCATGTCCATACACATCAAGAGAAATCTGGTCAAATAAAGCCGCATTACGAATTTTCACTATATTATCGAAATCTGCAACCATAACATACTCATCATTTTCCAATGTAAACTCTTCACTACCATACATTCTTGCAAGCTTATTATAATCGCTAAGTGAAATCAAATCCTCTGGTGTATTAAATACCATAAACTGATACTTCTCTTTTGCAACGCCAAGATACCCACCTAACGAATCCTCCAAGGTTAAATCCTGTGACTGATACATATACACCTCAATATACTCAGTCAAATACGAAGTCAGGTCTACGCCTTCATTCTCAAACAATTCTCGAACTGTCAGAGCAGATTCTGCAACCTGTTTCTCATTATAAAAAGCAAGATATTCCTCGCCAAGATTCATCTGCTTGGTCAACTCCATATCCACCGGAGCCAAATCATTCAAGCTAGCATTCAAGGAATCTTTCAATGACAAACAACTTGATAATATACAGATTGTCATAAATAGCATCAGACAGGTAATTGTCATAGAAAATACAGTCGTATTCACCTTACTGCTAATCTGTCTAAGAGTAAAACTGTTCAGTCCCTTATAATACATATTCTGAAAGCTCATAACCAACTTTAATACCAAACCTGATACTGACCAGAATAGTAAAAATGTCGATACTGCCCCCATTACGATTACAACTATAAGCTCAACTCTTGACAGCTGCAAAACAGTTGTTGTTACCTTATAATATGCGCAACTCAAAATCGCTACAGCCACTACAAATACCCCAATACATACCCAAGGATTCTTCATTTTCACAGTTTCAGACTTCCTGCTTGCCTGTAACAAATCAATCAGCTTGCACTTCCCTATCATAACTGTATTAAATACCATCACAAATACATACATGATTCCAAAGTAAAATGCTGTTTTCTTACAGGCATCTACAGAAAACACAAACTGAAAGCTTTCCATATCTGCCTCAAACATCTGAGCAACAAATACACTCATCACCTGTGAAATCCCTGTACCAACCATCAAACCTATCACTAATGAGATGCAGCCTACCAACAAGGTTTCAATAAATAAAATCATGGAAATCTTACGCTTACCCATTCCCATCAAAAGATATAAGGCAAACTCCTGATTTCTTCTTGTCATAAGAAAACGGCTTGCATAGATAATCAAAAAGCCCAATACGAATGCAACAAACACACTTACTACATTTAAAATAGTTGTCATCATCCTAATGATATCTCTAGTGGACGAAGTCACATTCATCATAACCGTCTGCGTTTCAATGGCATTAAACACATAGAATATTGCCACACCCACGATTAATGTAAAAAAGTAAATCGCATAATCCTTCATGCTTTTTTTGATATTTTTCAAAGATAATTTACAGAGCATCGCTTACGTCCCCTCCTAACAATGTCACTACATCAATAATCTTATCAAAGAACTGTTTTCTGGTATTCTCTCCTCTGTTCAACTCGTGGAATACTTTACCATCCTTAATAAAAATCACTCTTGATGCATAGCTTGCAGTAAAAGAATCATGTGTTACCATCAAAATCGTAGCCTCTAACTCCTGATTAAGATAGGTAAATCTCTCAAGTAACATCTTTGCTGACTTTGAGTCCAACGCTCCTGTCGGCTCATCTGCAAGTATTAGCTTTGGGTTTGTAATAATCGCTCTTGCCGAAGCAACTCTCTGCTTCTGGCCGCCGGACATCTGATAAGGATATTTCTTCAATACCTCCTCGATACCAAGCTGTGCTGCAACTGTCTTGATTCTCTCATCTATGACCTTTGCCGGTACATTCTGAATCGAAAGCGCAAGTGCAATATTCTCATATGCTGTTAATGTATCTAACAAATTAAAATCCTGAAAAATGAAACCAAGCTGTTCTCTTCTAAACTTATTTAAGGCATTCCCTTTCATCTTTGTAATATCAGTTCCACCTACATAGATATGTCCTGATGTTACTCTGTCAATTGTAGAAACACAATTCAAAAGTGTTGTCTTACCACTTCCTGACGCACCCATGATTGCAACGAACTCTCCCTTATTTACATCAAAGGAAATATTGTCAATTGCCTTTGTTAGATTTGACTTATTTCCGTAATACTTTTCAATGTGATCAATTTTTAAAATCTGTTCCATATTGTTATCTCCTTGTCTTTGTTATATCCATATCTTATCCGAAACAGATTTCTTCGTCGTTCTTTTAATATTACGTTACCTTACAATTTTGTCACATTAAAATCATTAGCGAAACTTATATAGCTCATTTCTAACAAACGTTATCTTTACATCCGTTCCTTCATTTACCGTTGATTCAATCTCTATCGCATGCCCGAGACTATCACATAGCTTTTTGGCAATATATAGTCCCATACCAGTAGATTTGGCTCTTTTTCTGCCATTTTCTCCTGTATAAGCCTTCTGAAACACACGACTTATATCCGAATCTACAATTCCTATTCCATTGTCCTTAATATGTAAAACTGTTTGATCCTTCATCTCCTCTGCCCAAAAAGAAAGCTTTGCCTGACCCTGCATTTTCCTATATTTGATTGCATTACTAATCAGCTGATTCAATATAAATTCCATCCACTTACTGTCAGTCATGACCGTCGCACCAAGGCTATTTACCTCAATATCAATCGCATTAGCCAGCAAATCCTCCCTGTTGTGACGCACCGCCTTACCTACAAGCTTATTTAATGGTATCTCTTTGATTAGATAATCACTCTGAGTATGTTCACAACGCACATAATACAGCACCTGCTCTGTATATGCATCCAGTCTCCTAAGCTGTGTTGCAAGCTTCTCCTCGTCGCCATCAATGCCGTTATGACACATCAGGAGCATACTTGCAATCGGAAGCTTTGCTTCATGTACCCACATTTCCAGATATTCCTTAAAATCATTCAAGCTCTGCTGATAATCCTTTACATTCTCACACATGGATTTATTTACATCATAAAGAGTCTGATACAACAGCTCTCCTTCATAGAACTGCGGCTGTTCCAGCGTCTCCAATACAAGATACTTTTGGTCTAACTGTTCTGTATAGCTGATTAAACAATCATAAAACTGCTTCTTACGCAAATAATCCCATGCCAGATTAAAACAAACTAACATTATGTATAACACTGCAAACAACCATAGCAGCTCGTCATTTACCGCAAAAGCAACAAGCAGCAGCACCATTAACACACCAAATATCATATAAGCCGCTATTTCTATCCATCTGTCTTTTAAATATTTTCCTAGCTTCATACTAATATGTACCCCTGCTTCTTCCTTGTCTCTATCGCATCCTCATAACCAAAGTCTGCAAGCTTTGCTCTTAAACGACTGATATTTACAGTCAAAGTATTATCATTTACAAACTCATCATTATCCCACAAATCCGTCATCAAATCGTCTCTGGAAACAATCGTATTCTGATGGTCTAATAAGTGCATGAAAATAATCATTTCATTCTTAGTAAGAAACAGCTCTTCCTCTCCTCTTGCAAGAATTCCTTTTGCAGAATTCACCTTCAAATCCCGATAAGTCTGCATCTGCACTGCTCCCATATTTCCTACCCGCTTCATAATCGCTCCGATTCTAAGCAGTAAAAGCGTAGGATTGTACGGTTTTGTAATATAATCATCCGCTCCGTAACTCATAGATAAGACCTCATCTAACTCTGAGGTCTTACTGGTAACCATGATAACCGGCACCTGCGAATCCTTGCGTAATTCATGCAGAAGCATTTCACCATTTAAACCCGGAATATTAATATCCAATAACACCAAATCAGGATTTACCGACAAAATTTCTGTCTTGGAATTCATAAAATCCTTTAGCAGGATTGGCTGATACCCTGCATTCTGTAAGAGCTCCTCCAGTTCTCTTCTTACAACCTCATCGTCCTCAACAATCATAATTTTCTTCATTTGTTCCATTCACACTACACTCCATCTCTCTCATTTATCATGATAAATCTCTCTAAAAAACGATTCACAAGCGCTCCAAAGAAAAAAATATACATACAAAAATATAGCCAAATCATTACTATCACTACCGTTGCCAAGCTCCCGTACATGGAAAATCCCCCTCCATAATCAATATAAACGGAAAATAAAAAGGAATACAGCGTCCATAAAACAGCCGTAAATACCGCTCCCGGAAGCTGTTTAAACCACGGCATACGGGTATTGGGTAGTACACAGTACAACGAGCAAAAGGTTAATGCCAGCAGGCATGCAACCAGCACATGGCGTAAAGGCTTTAACCAACGCCAGATTCCACCAAGGAACACATAATTGGGAATCAAAGCATCTGCCGCTGCATTCCCAAATACAAGCAAGCCGGCAGAAAGTGCAATCGCAAGCAGTAAAAACAATGTATAACCTATTGCTCTGATTCGAAGCTTTAGAAAACCTCTGGACTCCTGCACCTGATAAACAAAATTTAGTCCTCTCATCAACGCAAGTACCCCCTTGGATGAAGACCAAACTGCTACCAATGCTGTTACTGACAGCAGTGTCACTGACCTTCTTTGCGACCCTTGCATAACAGAAAGCAAAAACTCGTAAATCCTTTCCGGTATGATTGCCTGTGATACGTTGGATGTTTCCTGCCTTATGAACTGCGAATAGGGTATCAGTTCAAAGATAATCATCCCCATCGGAATCACAGATAAAAAAATAAAAAATCCCGCACTGGAGGCATGCGCGCTGACACATGCCTCCTGCAGCAACCTCTGCAATAGCGTAACATATTTTCTTCTATTTTGATATAGTTTACATAATATTTTCATCATGTATTTCTACTTCTACACCTTCATAATAATATTTCAAGATTTCCTCTGCACAAAAGCCTTCATTTGCAAGACATTTTGCACCATTCTGGGACATTCCTACTCCATGCCCCATACCACCACCGCTAAGTACCAGCTTCATCAATTGCTTTCCTTCATACAGCTTTTCCATTTCAAAATATGCACTGGGAAGCAACTCTCCTACCTGATATGTAGAGCCATCCTGTTTCGTTACACATGTATCAGACAGAGCCAATACATTTCGTACCAGCTGCTGAGATTCTACTCTGACAGAATAATTCTTGGTTTTGATTGTCAGTGCCGATACTAAGCTGTTTTTCTCATTCTGAACTGTCTTTATATCGTAAATCACGGTATCCTTTAACAGACTGTCCAAACTCTTTGGTTTTGGTTCTATAACTATTTTATCCTGATTGCTTTGTCCATATTCATAGATACGCGTCAAAAGCTCCTTGGGACTTGCAATATTTAACACACAGCTCCATCGATACCAAGCCTCATCACATTCCACAAACACATTACTCCCGGGTAATGTGTAAGACTTCACCTGCAAATACGGAAGGCTCTCTTCGCTTCCCCATACCTCATAACCTGCACCGAAGCCACATGAGGTGGAATAATAAAAGGATTCTATCAATCCCCCCTGATAAGTAATTACCTTCCCTTGAGTGTTGTCCACCGCCTGACACACCGACTCATTTTCCTGTAAATTCTTATACACCTGATAGGCCGTGCTGTCATTCACATGTGCCTCCCACTCCGGATAAGCATAGTCTGACATGTGATAATAGGTATAGGTTCTGGCTGATATCGCCTGCGCCTCCAAAGCTGCCATAGGATAAGACGCCGGCATCTCGCTTGGAACCACACCGTACAGATATTGTTCTACAGGTAGCTCATTCACTACCACAATACCATTTTCCGTACCAAAGCATTCTAATTTTCCTCGGTAGCTTACCTCATCCTGTCTTGCAATGTTAGCTAGCCTAAGTTCTCCGCCATTTCGCGCTTCAATCTGTATACTCTTCCCATTTAACTTATCTGCCAAGATAGTGATTTCCTCCATTGATGAGTGCAGATATTCGACCTCATCCATTACTATGTAAAAATCCTCATTACAGGATAATTTTAGGCTACTATGATAAATCCCCTGGTAATTGGTTGTCATCAAAAGTACTCGAATGCTACCTGCATTCTGTTCCTCTTCATTATCTACCTTTTTAACTATCTCCATCTCCTGAATCTGTGGCTGCTCATTCATAACTGCATCACTTTCTATTTCTGCTAATTTTCCAGTCGCCGCATCATTCCCTACTACCTCGCCTCTCGACTCCACTGTATTCTCAGTAATTACCACTCCTGTTAGTTTATCTTCAAGTTCACCACTTGTCCTTAACACCACCGCACTATAAATCCCTATTGCTACTCCAATCCACATCAGTACAATTACTAATTTTAAAAATACACCCCGCATTTTGTTTTCTACCTCTCTCATACTTGTATTTTGTATATATACAAAATTTTTGATTTAGAATACACAATATTACATCACTTTTTCTCTCTAAAAGCCCTCTAATTACCATTTTTGTGTATATAGAAAAAAATCACCTCTCTATATACAATTTTTCCGGACTTTTCTGTACATATATCTTCAATTTTTTCATATATACACAAACTCCTTCAAAAACTCCCTTTTTCAACTAGAAATTCGTTAAAAATTGTGTATAAAAAGAGAAAAAATCTCTATATGTACAAAAGACTATCTGACCTAAAACAGAAAAGGTGCCGCCCTAAGGCAGCACCCTCTTATGTACCTATCCGCAAGAAAAATTTCTAACGTTTCCTCTTTACTTGTACAAAAAGCAGCCCATAACAGGCTGCTTTTTTCTTCTGTAAACTCCAAAATGCACTTCTGTATTTTGACTCCTAGCCAATGCTAGGTGGGCGACCGCAACCATCTCTCTGCCGTCCCCTGACCATAATGGGGGGCATGACATCAATCAGGCAATATAGGAATCCCGTTTAAAGTGATGTAGGATCAAAATAACAAGAACTACATCTCGGATTACCCTTATTATACCCACTCAAGCCTAAAATAGCAACCAACGACACAGTTTTTTCTGATTTTCAGCACATTACCCAAAAAGCACACTTTTTGCACACATCGGATTTAGTTCAATGCACCGATAAGCCATTTTGTCAACTATCAGTTTGCTCATATTTCTTCATCTAATAGCAGCTTATGCCTCTTCCTCCCTTTTGGCAAATGTGAGTATTACCTTAAACAAATCTCCATCCACATGAATTGTAAGCTCTGCCTTCATTAAATCCATTAGGCTCTGAGCAATAGCCAGTCCCAATCCATGTCCTTCAGAGTTTCTTGACTTATCCCCTCTGATAAAACGCTCCTTCAGTTCTTCTCCGGTAAGATTCAACGGATCCTTAGACATATTCCTAAAAGTCAATGTAACCTGGCTACCAAATTCCTCTAGATGAACATACACACGCGAAAGTGGCTGTGCATACTTTAAAATATTATTCATCAGATTATCTACAACCCGCCATAAATGTCTTCCATCCGCCCGGATATATACAGGCTCCTCAGGCTTATGTATAATCAGCTCCAAGCCATTTGCCGCAAACTTCTCCTCAAATTCTCCTACCGTCTGTGTCAAAAACACTCCCGCCTCAAGAGTTTCCATATTTACAGCAAGATTTCCTGTTGAAGCTTTTGATGCCTCCACCAAATCCTCAATCAGCTTCTTGAGCTTAGAAGACTGTCTTTGCAACACCTCTATGTACTCTGATGCATTCTCGTTCTGCAAATCTTCTTTCCCCAGCAAATCCACATAATTAATAATAGAAGTCAATGGTGTCTTAATATCATGAGAAACATTCGTAATCAGCTCCGTCTTAAAATGCTCACTCTTCATGCGCTCCTCAACAGCAAGAGAAATACCATTTCCAATCTTATTAAGATTGTCACCATGCTTCTTAAACTCCCAGAACATCTTACTAGTATCTGTTTCATAATCAAGATTCCCCTGCGCTAGCTTCTTGCTTGCCTCCTGCAGCTGATTCATCTGTACAATCACCACAAAATATATCACTGCTATCACAGCATCTATCAAAAGACAAATAAAGAAAATCTCTTCCGAATAGGAATTACATGCCAAAACAAATACAAAAAACATTAACAAACCGTCTACTACCACAAATCCCACAACAGCCTTCCACACAAAGCTGATATTACGAATGAAATATCTTATAGCCTCTGCTACAACATGACAAATTCGATAGATAATAGTGTTCTTCCACAAAGTCTTGGTCTTTACTCTTACTGCAACACTTAATAAGAACAGCATTGCAAAAATCTCCATTGCAAGCACTATCATTACCGTTAAGATCCAGATAAGTTCACTAGCCTCTAAATAAAAATTATCTGAAATACAAGCTATCCCCATGCCCTCTGCACAAAAAATTGCACCTGCACAAATCTCAAATGGAATCTTATCAAAGAACCCCAACACAAGCTCTTCTTCCTTCTTCCTATGACCTGCTGCTTTCATCAAAAATACAAATGAACATACTGCAATCAAAGCAGAAATCCCCATAACTACAAACACAAGATATCGCCATTCATATGCAACCTGAAATCTTTGATTTACCACAGCATATTGACTTTGGTCAGTATCCGAGTCAAAGCTTTCCGGAATCCTTGATACTACGATATATTTCTCTGCCTCATCATGCTCTGTTACCATCAACGTATAATATTCATTCAGATAATAATTATCCTTCTGATGAATCTCAAACTCTGGTAAAGCAGAAGAGTCTATCTGTTCTAACTCTGCAGTCTCTGTCACTCTCACATTATCCAAAATAATATCTCCAATATTATAAATGCTGCACCCCACATCCTCTAACATTGTAAAATCGAACTCAGACCCCATTCCGTCATCCGCATCACATGCAAGTACTCCTGAAATCAATTCTTTTGCGGTTTCTTCTGCTTCATCCGGTATATTCACCATCCTATAACTATGTGAATTTCCATCTGCATAGGTTGCCCACATATTCTTCAATAGATAATTATTCTTACCAAACTGATATTCATAAATAAATATCATTGGCTCATTCTGATAGATAAAGTTAATCTGTATCTTCTTTGCAGGATAATACTCTCCTCCTGACAGATAATAAATAACCCCTGTATACTCATCATATACTATCTTCTCTGCATAATGCCCCTTTGTCTCACTTACATAAGGCGTATCCAAGTAATAAATGGTATCTCCCCACATGTCTTTTTGATTACATAAAACAGTATCCTTCGATATATAATCTACATAAAGATAGCACTCTTCCGATTCAAGTAAAGTCGGGTCAAAATTACACTCCTCATAAACTGCTGGGTCATTTGTTGATCCCTCTTCCCAATTATCTGCCTTAACAATACCATACTCAAAATCTCGCTCGGCGAAATATTCTTCCATATCTCGTCCCATATATGCAAGCGCCTGAGCAGAATAATTTTGATTTACTTGCCCTAGCATAGAGGTTCTAACTTCTGTATAACTCTTATGATAAAATCCCAAATCAGCCATAAAAGCCATCGCAACCATACTTACTACAAATATATTCAAACTTAAAATAAATGCAACCCAAGCAATCAACTTCAGAAATCCTGAGCTCTTCAATCTCTTCATAAGTTCCTCACTTTCCAACTCCATAAAATAGAGTTTATCTTTTACACATAGTCTACCTCTCCATCTTATAACCATGTCCCCATACTGCCTTAAGGTGCTTTGGCTCTGCCGGATTATACTCTAGCTTCTCACGCAGGTGTCTAATATGCACCGCTACCGTATTCTCAGCACCATATGGATTGTCCTTCCAAACCCGCGTATAGATTTGATGCGGTGAAAATACCTGTCCGGGATGCTCCATCAAAAGCTTAAGGATCTCATACTCTGTTCTGGTAAGCGAAATCTTCTCCCCATCCAGCGTCACTTCCTTCGCTCTATCATCCAATTCGATACCACCTATGGTATATACATCCTTCTCTGCCTTCACATTACCACCCAAAAGTGTATAACGTCTTAGCTGTGACTTTACTCTTGCCTGAAGCTCCACAGGATTAAATGGCTTAGTAATATAATCATCTGCACCAATTGTAAGCCCCAGCACCTTGTCTGTATCTTCACTCTTTGCAGTCAATAATATTACAGGTACATTACTTCTTTCTCTAATTTTCACCATCGCAGTGATACCATCCATCTGAGGCATCATAATATCCATCAACACCAAATGAATCTCATGCTCCTCTATAATCTGTATCGCTTCCATACCACTATATGCAGCAAACACTTCATATCCCTCCGCGGTAAGATATATCTTCAATGCCGATACAATGTCTTTCTCATCATCACATACAAGTATATTCATCTTCTAGTATCTCCCCTTGCAAGTTTTTCTCTAATGATCATCATGGTCTTATTGTAAACTAAAATTTATGAAGTTTAAATAAGGTAAATTATTAATATTTGTTTAATAACATCGTGTTCGTGACACCGACGTACTAGTTTGCCAACAAAAAAACAGGCAATAAGCCCATAGGAACTTACTACCTGTTTATGATTCTATTTATTTAATTCCATCACCAACGATGTGCAAACCATTTTCAATTAGAACTCTGCGCCCAATCCATAGCTTGCTAATGCGCTGCCGCTTGCAACCTCAAATAAACCGTTCATGTTAACGCTTCCGTCAGAATTTCTGAATACCTCATGATAATTTGTAGCATACTTACCACTTGAGTATCCAGGAATGCTTGTGCTGACAAAGTCAGAAGCAGAAACAGAAACTACTGTTCCATCCTTTACTGCACTTCCTGTGTAAGAAGAAGAGCTTACATAGTAGAACTTGCCATTGCTGTTAGCTGCAATAGAATTCTTCAATGTTCCATAGAACTTATCAGAAGTAGCATCATCTGCATAAGACAGAAGGTTTGTATATGTAGCACCTGATGATGTTCTATAGCAGTTAAAGTTACCCTTTGATGCATATACACCATTGTTTACTGATGTACAATCCTTCATTACAAGGTCACCACCATTACCATTATCCGTAAATCCTGCTGCTCCATTGTAGAATGCAAGACAGTTTGTTACAACGTGAGGTGTTGGGCACTGTCCATTGCTTCCGCCAAGCTTGAAGCCGTTCATATCACCGTTTGCTGAGCCTTCCGCAGTTGTCAACTTACCATTACCGAAAGCTACACAGTTCTTAATAGTTACTACACCGATAGAACCTGTTGCTGGCTTAGCATATAAATCCCAACCATCATCTGAATTACAGTATGCGATACAGCCGTCAAATACGTTACCTTCACCACATGTAAGCTTTGCTGCGAATCCATCAGCGTTCTCTGTTGTTGCCTCATCCTTATTATTGAATGAAGTACAGTTCTTAACCAAGTTATTGCTTGGCCACTGACTGATACTGTCTGCCGATGTATTATAACGGCTCAGCTGTAAGCCTGTATCATGATTCTCATAAAACTGACAAAGCTCAATAATGTTGTTATTTCCTGAAAGGAGCATACCATTATCGCCTGCATCCTTAATATCAATATCATAGAAATACCAGTAATCACCATCAAGTACGATACCTCTATTAGAGCTGCTCTCTGCCATACCTGTGAAATCAAGTGTTACTGTACCACCATTACTTCTAACAGTCTTGTATGCGCCTGATTTACCACAATTATTCTCATCAATCAAGATTGTGCTTGTGAAAGAATATGTTCCCGGTGCCATCCAAATAGTCTTGCCAGCTGCAATTCTACTTAAAGCTGTTACAAAATCCATAGGATCACTCTGTGAACCTGATGCACTTGACTTACCACTTGTTGAAACATAAATATCTCCTGAAGCTGGCTGAACTGTTGTTGAAGATTCAACCTCTGAAGACTCTTCCTCTGATGGAGCTGTTGAAGATGACTCCACTACAGAAGATGATTCTACTGTTGAAGACTCCTCCTCTGATGGATTCTCTACTGCGCCATCTGTTCCTAATACAATATAAAACAGGTTTGCTGTATCACCCTTTGTAATTGTATGTGTACCTGCCGCAAGGTCAAGTGTTAAGATACCATTTGTCAATGAATACTTAGTACCGTCCACCTTAACATTTGAACTATTTGCTGAGTTAAATACTAATGTAAGTGTTGAAGCTGCTGTTGTTGTAAATGCAACACTTGTTGATGACTCCATCTTCAAGCACTGTGTGAGTGTTAAGCCATTGTACTTAACAGAACCCTTGCTTGTTGACAAATTACCATTAATTGTAAAGAAGCTGCTGTTCTTTCCATCATTTGTAAAGTTATGAGCATAGCTTGCTGCTGGCTGCACTGATGGTGTGCTTGATGATTCAACAGTTGAGCTTTCTTCTACTGAAGGTGCTACTGATGATGATTCTACTACCGATGAAGACTCTACTGTTGATGACTCTTCAACTGAAGGCACAACGCTTGACTCTTCCTCTGCTTCACCTGCTCTTGTAACATCTAAGTATAAATCTACAGAGCCATTTCCAAACCACCACATCTGTACCTGTACTGTGTCGTTTGATGAATATGGTACTACCATATCGAATGTTGCCTCTGCATTATTGTTAGCATCGCTTGAGAATGATGAGCTTAACCATGAAATGTTTCCATTCTTTCCTGAGTTTCCACATACAGCTCCACCATACCATGTGTTACCTTTTAAAGTTGCTTTAATCTTTACTTCATCTCCAACCTTTACGTCAGAAATATAATCGCTTAATTTCACTTCATAGTTTGTCTGTGATGTGAAAGTATATACCTTACCACCAGATACTGAAGGTGTTGAGCTTGGTGCTTCTGAGCTTTCCTCTACTGAAGGAGCCTCTGATGATGACTCTACTACCGAAGAAGACTCCTCAACGGATGGTGCTTCTGAAGATGACTCTACCACTGATGAAGATTCCTCTACTGAAGGCTCCTCTACCTCACCATTTGTTCCTAATGCAATATAGAAAAGGTTTGCTGTATCACCCTTTGTAATTGTATGTGTACCTGCCGAAAGATTCAATCCAAGTAAACCATCTGTTAATGTATACTTTGTACCGTCTACCTTAACATTCTTGCTGTTTTCAGCATTAAATACTAATACTAATGCAGCATCTGAAGTTGTTGTAAACTTAACGCTTGTAGATGACTCCATCTTTAAGCACTGAGTAAGTGTTAAACCATTATACTTAACAGAACCCTTGCTTGTAGATAAGTTACCTGTAATGTCAAATACACTACTGTTCTTGCCATCTGTTGTAAAGTTATGAACTACAGTTGCTGTAACTGCAGGAGCTGACGAAGACTGTGTCTCGCTTGACTCTTCCTGAGAAGGAGCTTCGCTCTGTGCTGGTGCAGATGAAGATGGAACTGTTGAAGATGATTCCTCTACATCCGGAGCCTCTACCTCTGGAGCATTACCATCTACTGAAACATTTCCTGTATAACCACCTACAGACACTAACGAAGTCTTGTATGAATTAAGTGCTGACTTCAAGCCTGAAATTACACCATAATTTCTATCCTCTGAAGCGCCATCAAAGCTCCAATCAAAATCACCGCCGTTTACAAGACCTGCATACTTCTCTACTGTTACCTTAGCCGAAGTTGCTGACTCTGCTGTATAGCTATAGAAGCCAGAACCTGTATCAAAGTTAGAATAGCTGTTTCCACCCTTAACTGTCTTATATGAGCTTGAAACCTTCTCAGTCTTTGAAGAAGCCTCATAGCAGTCAAAGTTTGTAGCTGAATCCTTATGTGTAACAGGTTTTGTTGTGTTGTCATAAGCATTACCATATGACTTAATCATACCGCCTGCATCTGATGCGATAGGCTCGCCGTCTGCAGTATCTGTACCCTGCTGAGAAATCAACATAGGACAATTTGTATCCTTAAAATAATTTGCTTCTGCAAAAATAGAACAACCTAATCTTGCAATCATACCGTACTTTGCAATACCATCGTACAGGTTGTTATAAATATGTACTGCGGATGATACACGCACCAATGGATGACGTGAATCTGAATGGTCATACCAGTTATGATGATATGTGATGTAATTTAATGTTGTATCACCGTTACCATTCAAATGTGTCTTTCCTGTGTCCCAGAAATGATTATATGAATGAGTTACATAAGTAGACTTCTTCGTATCAAGAGCTCCGTCACCCTTTGCCTGGTCTGCATCACTACCTGCATCTCCATAGAAGAAATCACAGTTGTGAACCCAGATATGATCATTGCTCTGCTGAAGTCCTACATTATCACCTTCTGAACTATCAACATTCATAATACCAATGTTTCTGATTTCAACGTTACTACTGTTCTTAAGTCTGATACCCCAGCCATTTGCTGTTGCATCTTCACCGATACCTTCAATTGTCAATCCTGCACTGTTGCGTCCATTGTCAATCAACATATCTCCGCCCTCTAAGCCAGAGTAATCTGTGATATTACCAATCAAACGAATTGCCAAAGGATAGTTTCCTTTCTTGAAGCTAGCAAGCTCTGTTGCAATAGAATTCTTTGAATTCTCTGTTACATACAGAACCTTAGCATTGCTCTTCAATGTACCGTCTTCATTGTATGCACCTGAAGCTGTACCATTTACCCATGCAAAACCATTACGCTCATGAGCCTTAACTGTAAGGGTGCTTGTCTTGGCTGATGCAACTACGCTTCCGTTGCTTGATACAGCAACTACCTGCATCACGTAAGAACCTGCTGCAAGACCAACTGCATCTGCACGCCAGTATCCTGAATACTGACGAATTAGTTCGCTATCAAGCTGTACATATGCAGAATCTGACTGCGAAGCTCCTTTCACAAATACTGCATAGTTTGAAGCTCCACTTACAGGAGTCCATTCAACATATGCGCTTTCCAGCCAACCGGCTGCTTCTGTAATGGAAACGGGGGTTGCTGCCATTACATTGGTTGTGCCTAACGCAGGCACTAAAGTAGTTACCAGCATTGCAAAGATTAATACCTTGGCCAACCACTTTCTAGGGGAAATTTTTGAAACGTTCATAAATATACCTGCCTTTCCTCGTTGTTTTTATGTAAACGCTTTCATAAATGATTGTAACACGCAAATGTATTTTCGAAAATTGCCATTTGTGCCAAATTTTCAAAATTTTATTCATCACTTTGCACTATTGTTTCCTCACACCGCTATTTTATGGGATTGTCGCTAACTTTTTATTTATCACTATTCCCAATACATCATATACTTTTATGTCATTTTCTTGTTATTGACAGTTTTTTGTAACAAAATTTGCATTTGTTACATTTATGTCTACTTATTTTTCTCTTATGTTTATGAAACTCCTTACATTTTCTTGTAAGTTTCTTACATTTACCCATACCACACATCTCCATGCCGGCACTTCACATGACTTAATTTAACACGCAAAAAGACCACGTGTCGTTTGACACGTGGTCCCAAAAATTCACTCTATAAAGCTACTGCTAATTAGCACTGCTCAACAAGCTTCTTTAATGCTGCAAGAGCCTCATCTGGAAGCTTATCATAACCTTCCTTCTTTGTAGAGAAGCCTTCAACTGCATCTACACGGTTCTGCATAGCATTCTTTAATGCGTTAACATACTCTGCATCGTTCATGTTTGGTGTGAAGTCTGCTGTCTTGCCAGACCAATCATACATGATCTCGATATCATCAAACTTGCCCCACTTCTCGAACTTAGCCTTTCCTTCAACGATTGTCTCAAGAATTCCTAATGTATCAGCTGGCTTAACCTTTGTTCCCATGAAGTCACCTGTGTTAACGATGTAGCAATCTACATTCTTCTCAGCAACTAACTTCTTGAACTTCTCATAGTCGTTAACTAATGGATATGTTCTGAATGGGTTAGCGTAAGGAACGATTCTTAATGCGTTAAGATCTGTACCTGCAGCAACACGCTCAGCTGTAGAAGTCTTTGTTGCAAGTGTAGCACCCATAACTGATGCTAAAGCTGCACCCTTTAACTTAACTACTGGTGGGATTGTAGGATCCTTCATAATCCAGAAGATAGCGTTAACAGGAGCCTCAATCTTATCTACACGGTTTGGAGACCATAACTTAGACTTGATAGCACGTCCGTTACCATTTCTGATATCCTCTGTTACTAACTGAATCTTTCCGTTCTCATCTAATGTACATGAGCAGTTCTGAGCTGATAATAAGTACTCGTTATCTGGGCATCCTGTAGGATAATCAGATGTCTTATCGAAGTATGTAGGCTCAAGAGCTACTGATGAACATGTATCTGTATTGATAATGAAAGCATCATCATGAAGAACTGTGATAGGATACTTTCCGCCATGCTTAGCATGTGTAAGTGTAGACTTACCTGATCCTGATAATCCGTATACAGAAGCTACGAACTTAGAACCATCCGGTAATGTATACTCCTTCTGTCCACCGTGGCAAGCTGCATAACCATTTCTGTTAGCAAGTGCCCATGCCATTGTAAGTGTACCCTTCTTGTGCTCTCCGAAGTACTTCATACCAAGGATAGCTGCACAGTTTGCATTTGTATCAAAGTAGCAAAGTGTTAAAGGATCGCTTAAGCAGCTGTAATCTACGTCTGGTGCCTCGTGAGGAGCCCACTGAGGATCAGAGAAGATGTAGATGTCAGGCTCATTACCGTTTCCTACAGGAACAGAGTTCTTGTACATCTTTACATACTCATCTGACATATACTGGAAGTTAATCATCCAGTTATAAAGTAAGTTCTCTTCTCCTTCCGGAATAAGAAGGTGTGCCTTTACCATGAACTCTGGGTCAAGACCTACGAAACACTCTGCATGATACATTGTCTTCCAACGTGTCTCATATACAGCATCCATAACTACTTTATCAAGCTTAGCCTCATCAACACCTGGCTCACCCTTAATACGACGAGCTGCTGCGTAACGACCTGTTACTGCACCATCGTTGAATAAAAGAACCTTAGCGTCCTTCTCAAGACCAAATGTCTCACCATCCTTAATAGGCATATCTGTTACTACAGTACCCGGTGAGTTCTTAGCTAATTCATAAGCCTCTTTTAAAGTGTTTACCTTTACTACGTTATTTCCATAGAAAGCAGCCTCAATGATAGAACGTGTCTTAGAAAATCCTACCTTACCAGCTCCGATCTCGGAAATTGGATAATACGCTTTTGATGACATATTATTTCCTCCTTAGATTATAAAATAAAATATATTTCAAACCGTTAAAGGTATCTTCAACGGTTGTGGGCATAGTAATACTATCCGCACATTTGCTTAATTATCTCAAAACCTTTCGAAAAAGTCAATAAATAAACTATTAAACTTACGCAAGAACTCCTTAATATTCAAGTTGTCGCGTCGATTCCCTCAATAATAGTTTCTCTTCACCCTCAAAATAAGGCTCCAAGCGGCGATACACCTCTTCATGATAAGCATTCAAACGCTCTACATCTCTTGGTTCCATATAACGAGTATCTATCGCATCCAAATCAATTGGTACATAGGTCAGATGTCTAAATCCCATAAACTGACCGTCACCATTCTTCTCTTCATTGACAATCTCCAAAATATTCTCAATACGGATACCATGACTGCCCTCGATGTAAACTCCCGGTTCATCTGACACAATCATACCTGCCTCTAATATGTCTTCTTTCGTACCCGGATTATATCTCCAACGAATATTTGGCGGTGCCTCGTGCACATTTAAAATATATCCGATACCATGACCTGTACCGCACTTATAATCAATATAGCACTCCCACAACGGCTCACGGGCAAGGATGTCCACGCTCTTACCGGTACAGCCGTATAAGAACTTTGCATCTGCAAGTCTTAACATTCCGCAAACAACCTTTGAAAAATGCTTCTTCATCTCATCCGTAATCTGACCAAGTGCAATGGTTCTGGTAACGTCCGTTGTCGCACCAATATACTGTCCGCCGGAATCCACCAGATACAATCCGTCTGCTGCAATCTCTGCCTTATTATCCTCTGTCGCAGAATAATGCATCATTGCTGCATTTTCTTTGAAAGCACTAATCGTCGGGAATGATAAATCCAAGAATCCCTCAACCTTGGCACGCATACTATCAAGCTTCATGGCAACGCTATACTCATCCATTTCCACCTTACCGGCATTCTGCTTCATCCAGAACAGGAATTTGGTCAGTGCTACACTATCCTTTAAATAATACTCTCTTATATTCTTAAGCTCTGTTGCGTTCTTAACAGCCTTCATCAAGGTAGTAGGATTACGTCTGTCAATAATCTCTACACGCTCTGAAAGGCGCTTATACATCAGGTAGCTTACCTCATCACAGTCACACCAGACACTTCCGTCCAAAGAACAATCCGCAAGAAAAGCAGCCACCTCATGATAATCCTTTACCGTAATATGGTACTTTTCAAAATATGCCTCTGCCTCCGGTGTCAGGGCATCCTTCTGCACAAAGAACACTGCCTCATTCTCTGAAATAAAGGTATATGACAACGCAACCGGATTACACTCCACATCATTGGCACGCACATTATAAAGCCACATAATATCATCCAGCTTAGAAATGAATAAATGAGCTGCCTTTGCCTTCTTCATGGCACCACGAACCAACGTGAGCTTCTCCTCTACTGTCTGTCCGTTCTTCTCTTCCGGAATCACCCAAAGCTTACTTACAGGAAGCTTTGGTCTGTCTGTCCAAACAGTATCTACCAAATCCTTATCATATACAAAGGAAATCTTCTTATCTGCAAGACACTTCTCCAAATTCTTTCCAAAGCAGGTATCAACCACTCGTCCATCAAATCCAAGTATCTGCTGCTCCTTCATATTTTTCTCAAGGTACTCCTCTATCGTCGGAACACCCTCTTCATTCATCCTGTAAAGTACGATACCCGAGCCTGTAAGCTCACGCTCTGCCTGCACAAAATATCTTCCGTCAGTCCAAAGCCCTACCTCATCCCGGCTAATGACAAGAGTACCGTTAGAGCCTGTAAAGCCCGACAGGAACTCTCTCTGTTTAAAATAATCATTCACATACTCTGAATTATGATAATCAGATGTCGGAACAATATAAAAATCAATGCCCGCATCCTTTAACACACTCTTAATCGCTGTTATTCTTTCTCTAATCATTCAATAACCAAGCCTTTCCACAACCTGCAAACTTTGGGCCTCTGGCACAAATTTGCAAGCGAAATTTATTTCGCTTTAATAGCCCTTTGCTTCTTCGCCCTTTAATAAACCTACCGCAGATGAAGTACCAATTCTGTCACAGCCAGCTTCCAAGAACATCACCAAATCATCTCTCGTCTTCACACCACCAGCTGCCTTCATCTTCACATCTGCCCCTATATGCTTCTTAAAAAGCTCTATATCTTCAATCGTTGCACCACCTGTGCCAAAGCCTGTAGAGGTCTTAATATAATCTGCCCCTGCATTTGTAACTGCCTGACACATCGCAATCTTCTCTTCCTCTGTCAAAAAGCAAGTCTCAATAATCACCTTCAACACATGACTGCCGCATGCCTTCTTTAAAGTCTTAATTTCCTCTTCTACCTTGGTATAATCGCCATTCTTTACATCACTGATATTCACTACCATATCAATCTCATTACAGCCATCTAAAAGTGCCTGTTCTACCTCTGCCACCTTAGCAGAAGTTACACTATACCCAAGCGGAAATCCAACCACTGTACAGATATTAATTTGACTGCCGTATTTCTCATGTACCCGCTTAATATATGCCGGTGGAATACAAACCGAAGCCGTCTGATACTCCACAGCTTCATCGCAAAGCTTTACGATATCTTTCCATGTCGCAAACGGCTTTAACTGTGTATGGTCTATATGCCCTAAAATCTCCTGATTTGTCATACTCTATTCTCCTTTCACATATTCCCCGTTTTCTTTACAAATTTATTATTTCTTCTTTTTCTCATCTACTACACCAAGCAAATACTTCTTCTGCAGTTTTAAAAGAATCATACCATAACCAATTACCACTATTACAACAATAAATGACAGGCTGGCATTCAAAACCGGATACAACACGAATATCTCAAGTGCCTCTATCATACCAATCGCCAGTAAAATTGCGCCTGTACTGAATGTCACAGGAAATGAAGCCTTAATAAAGCCTGCAGGGTCCTTTGCTCTGTTCAGCGGAAACTTCTTACCAACCATCATCTCAGGAATCTCCTGCGTTTTCTTCATTTGTATTGACCAGTAAATCATATAAATGCCACACGCAATCAATAACATATTCACAAACATACCCAAATTCATGTACTCACCCAAAACCTTTCTATACTACTGCGCCTGCCGGACTTTGCCTTTCACAAAACACAGACAGGGAACGCTGTCAAACAGCCCTCCCTGCATTTTCTTTCTATCTTACTTAAATTCCTAAGAATTTCATTACAACAGCCTTCATATCTTCCTTATCACATACAGTATCATGTAATACAGGTGCTGTTCTAATCTCCTCGATTGCATTTGGAACGTCAACATTTGCAATCTTAGAAAGCTCATCAACCAATTCAAAGTCTGTCATGCTGTCATACTTCGCGTCAATCGCATTCATAACGCTTCTTGTGAACTTGAATGGGCTGGCTGTTGAAGCAATCACTGCCTTAGTCATATCCTGAGTATCCTTCTGATACTTCTTAAGAACAGTTGCTGCAACAGAAGTATGTGTATCAATCACATAACCTGTATTGTCATATAACTCCTTAATTGTCTCAGCAGTCTCCTGCTCAGAAGCATAGTTACCGTAGAAATCTGTCATGTTAGACTTCATATCAGCAGTAATCGTATACTTACCTTCCTTAGAAAGAGAATTCATAAGTGCTGCATTCTTATCTGAATCGCAGCCTGCTGTCATGTAAATTAATCTCTCTAAGTTACTTGAAATCAAAATATCCATAGAAGGTGAGCTTGTTAATACGAACTCTCTGTTTCTATCATAAACACCTGTTTCAAAGAAATCATATAATACCTTATTCTCATTTGATGCGCAGATTAACTTTGCAATCGGAATACCCATGTTCTTTGCAAAATAAGCAGCAAGAATATTACCAAAGTTACCTGTTGGAACTACTACGTTAATCTTCTCACCCTTCTCTACCATACCTTCCTTCAGTAACTGTGCATAAGAATATACATAGTAAACAACCTGAGGAACTAATCTACCGATATTAATAGAGTTTGCTGAAGAGAACTGATAACCGGCATTTGCCATAACAGCCTCAAGTTCCTTATCTCCAAAGAGCATCTTAACGCCTGTCTGTGCATCATCGAAGTTACCTGTAATACCAACTACGAATGTATTGTCACCCTTCTGAGTAACCATCTGCTTCTCCTGAATAGGGCTAACACCATTCTTAGGATAGAATACGATAATCTTAGTACCTTCAACACCGGCAAAACCTGCAAGAGCAGCCTTACCTGTATCACCACTTGTAGCTGTTAAGATAACGATTTCATTCTGAACATTATTCTTCTTAGCTGATGTAATTAATAAATGAGGTAAGATAGATAATGCCATATCCTTAAATGCAATCGTCGCACCGTGGAACAACTCAAGATAATAAGCGCCCTCTGCCTCTACCATAGGAGCAATTACTTCTGTATCAAACTTAGAATCATATGCCTTATTGATACAATCCTTTAACTCTTCCTCTGTAAAATCTGTTAAGAACAGCTTCATAACCTCATAAGCTGTCTCCTGATATGTCATCTGAGATAACTCCTCTAAAGTCTTATCAAGAGAAGGAATCGCCTCCGGCACGAATAAACCGCCATCGTTTGCAAGTCCCTTCAAAATAGCCTCTGAAGCCTTAACTGTTTCATCTTTACTTCTTGTACTTCTGTAAAATAACATACTATAACCAGACCTTTCCAAATATCTGCACACACAACAGATATATTATTTTCTTTCGCATTTCAATGTATAAGTATACCATAGGGTTGTGAACTGTGCAACGTTTAAAATCTCGCAAAATCGTACAAATGTCGCTCTCAGGTGGACACTTTTTTCGTGATTTTTATACACGACAAAAACGTGTTCCATTATATTGTAGAAAATGTTATAATAATTCCATGAATACGACATTAAAAGGCGTTTATTGCGCAACAAAAAAAGACAATTCCATATACTACAGAACTTCGATTACTTATCGAAGAAAGCACATCAGTCTTGGCAGCTTTGATTCAGAAGCAAAAGCAAATGAATGTTACCTCGAAGCTGACAAAATTTTGCATAATGCTGAGCTGACATTGAATGATTATGCAGATACTTCAGCCCTCCCCTTTGAAAAATGGGTCATCCTTATGAATTTCAGGGATAATGGGCTTTATTTTGGTACGCCAATTTATGCAAGACGCCATTTCTTCTATTATTATCTGTCTCCGACAGACATTCTTAAATTTGATATTGATGACCTGTTCTACTACTCTTCTCACAAGATTATGCGAAGAGACGGACATCTCTTTGTTGCTGACTACGGTATGCAGGTCAATATCCTTAGTAAATACGGCATCAAAAGCTACGGTGTTCCCGGCAAAGACTATATCTTCCGAAACGGCGACTCTGGCGACTACCGAAGTGAGAATCTGGAAATTATCAACCGCTACCAGGGCGTTACCAAGGTTACCGTAAAGGGCAAAACCAAATATAAGGCCAAGATTAATCTTCCGGGCTACTATGTCATCGGCACCTATAACACCGAGGATGAGGCCGCCATCGCTTATAACAAAGCAATTGATATCCTAAAGCAAAACGGCGTTAAGAGAAATTATACTGCAAATTACCTAGAGGGCTTATCTCCTGCGGTTTATGCGGATATTTATGAGAGGGTAAAGATATCGGAGAAGATTGTGAGGTATCACAAATAAAGTCGAAATGCCATATCACTGACATTTCGACTTTTCTTTTACACGTCCTCTTGCTCATACAACTCCTGCAGCTTTGCAAGAACCTTCTGATATGCTGCTATACTGGCTTCCAGCGTAATGCCGATTTCACCAGCCGCCATATCTCCGGTAACTACCTTTTTCTTTTTCTCACAGATATCAATCTCTCCTAATAAAAAGGTTTCCATCTTGCTGACACTAAAGGTTCTTACCGTCGGCTCCTCTTCTTTGGGCTCCATGCTTTTGAGTAGTTCTGTAATCGCCGCCTGCATATCATTACACAGATGAATATTATTCTCTAAGATAAGCCCCAACATCTGGTCTCTGGACTCGCCCAAACGCTGCTTCATCTTTTCAACCTCTCCGGTAAGATAGGTGTCTACTATAGTTAGTACCGCTTTATGCTTCTCTTCTTCACCGATTTCGTCTGAAATTGCTTCTCCTACCTTATCCAGCTTCTTAATAATCTCTTTGCAAAAGATGATACTTTCATCCACAACAAAGGTTAAAAGGTCATCCTTACTCAAACTTGCCTTCTTATCCTTCTGTGCACATAGCTGTATATTTACAAATTCTCGAAATAATTCTACTACTCTCACATTAATCATCTCCATAATCCTTCATGCAAATATTAAGGTGTGCCTCACCTTCTATCCCCTTTATTTCACCCGCAGTGCTGTATTGCCACATATCAAAGGCATAGGGATAATCCGGGCTTTCTCCTGACTGTGCCAGCCAAATATCGTACTTTTGCAATTCTTCCATATCGTATTTGGTCACTAGACTTTCCTTATTACCATAAAGCATTGGTGTATATCCTGCCGCCTTCACTTCCTTCATAAAATATGCCGCAAGCTCCGTTCTGGTTGCCACATCCAAGCCATCCGTACGGGCAATATCACCATTTACCGCCTCTAACATATATACAACAGGATATGTAATATTATACTCCTTTAACTGCGCCGTGAGAAGTGTCAGTTCTTCCTTTACCTCTGTTTTAGATACAGCCTGTGAATAGAAGTACACGCCCACATCCAAGCCTGCGCTTGTGGCACCGCTCATATAGGTATGGAAAGAATCATCTGCAATCAGCTCTCCCGTTGCATATCCTCTGCCGCCGATTTTCAGCATAACAAAATCACAGCCCGCCTTCTTGAGCTTCTTAAAGTCTACCACTCCACATTTTGAAGAAATATCCACTCCAAAAGTTGAAATCTGTTTACCGCTTTCATAGTATTTCATCTGTGGTTCATCATATACAAATCTTGACTTCGCATAGGAATTTGTTACAAGATTCGGATTCAACTCTACCCACTCCATTGTTCCATCCGCATAATTAACTAAGGTATGCGTCTGACTCAGGGAATCAATTTCCTCCTGCGTCAATGTTTCCTTATCTCCTGCATCAAAGGTTTCCACCATCCCCGTTGAAATATCTGAAGTGGTAGGTGTTTTCTCATCTTTTATCTGTTCGCTTACCGTTTCTCCGGTAGTTTTATTGATAACCGTTCCGTCTCCTGTACTCTGCTGTGTGCTTTTCCCATGTTCCGGTAATGACCAGATATTCAAATCATCAGAGCGCAAATCCGCACTGTCTGCCAACAAACTTTGTACACTTTCTACCAGCATTTCTACCTCTGTCTGCTGTTGGTTCTTCTTATTCTTCGCGGATGAACCATTCTTCTTCCATGGTTCATTCTCTATAAACACGAGTCCAACTACCAGTAGTACAACCAAGGACATTATCAATATCATATTCAGCATTAACCGATTATGCTCCCGATTCCCCTCGTAAAATTCATCATCGTCGTCTAATCTCATAAGTAATCCCTTCCCTTTTACACTTTGCATCACTTGTCATCAACATGTGGTTTACATATAATGTTTACGCATATTATACTTTATATTTTACATTTTTTCAATTATTTTCTGACTATTTGTATATATTTTTTAGAAGCGTTTGAATTTCTACAAATACTTCACATCCTCGGGGAGCGTTTTGACAGAAGCAAGAATGAAATTTCCTATGATACAAAAAACCCTAGAATCTACAATTGTAAATTCTAGGGTAAGTTTTTATCTTATTAATTCTTAAAGCTATGAATCGGAGCCGGGATTCTTCCTCCTCTGTTCACAAACGCATCACATGAGAAGTTGTTAACCGGCATAATAGGTGCATGTCCTAATAAACCGCCAAACTCTACATTCTCACCAACTGTCTTACCGATAACAGGGATAATTCTAACCGCTGTTGTCTTCTGATTAATCATACCGATTGCAAGCTCATCCGCAATAATTCCTGCGATAGTTGTTGCCTTTGTATCTCCCGGAATCGCAATCATATCAAGACCTACTGAGCATACACAGGTCATTGCCTCAAGCTTCTCAATAGTTAACGCACCTGCATTCACAGCATCTATCATACCCTGGTCTTCGCTGACAGGAATAAACGCACCACTTAAACCACCTACGTAAGAAGAAGCCATTACGCCGCCCTTCTTCACCTGGTCATTTAAAAGAGCAAGAGCTGCTGTCGTACCCGGTGCACCTGCATACTCGAGTCCAATCTCACACAAAATATCTGCTACGCTATCACCGATTGCAGGTGTAGGTGCAAGCGATAAGTCTACAATACCAAACGGAACGCCAAGACGCTTAGAAGCCTCCTGTGCAACCAACTGACCTACTCTTGTTACCTTGAAGGCAGTCTTCTTGATAGTCTCACATAATACTTCAAAGTTCTCTCCGCGAACCTTCTCCAATGCAGTCTTAACAACACCAGGACCACTAACACCAACATTGATAATCGCATCTGCTTCTGTTACACCATGGAACGCACCTGCCATAAATGGGTTATCATCCGGTGCATTACAGAATACCACCAGCTTAGAGCAGCCTGCAGAATCATTATCCTTTGTCCACTCCGCTGTCTCCTTAATAATATCTCCCATCAGACGAACAGCGTCCATATTGATACCAGTCTTAGTAGAACCAAGATTAATCGAGCTACATACCACATCAGTCTCGGCCAACGCCTGTGGAATCGAACGAATCAAAAGTTCATCTGCTTTTGTCATTCCCTTACAAACCAATGCCGAGTATCCACCAATGAAGTTCACACCAACTTCCTTTGCAACCTTATCCAGTGTCTTTGCGATTGTTACAAAGTCCTCCGGTGTCTTACATGCCGCACCGCCAATCAATGCGATTGGTGTAATAGAAATACGCTTATTCACAATCGGAATACCAAATTCCTTCTCAATCTCCTGACCTGTAGCAACCAAATCCTTTGCTACTGTCTTAATCTTATTATATATATTCTCATTCACCTTAGCCAAATCAGAATCAATACAGTCCAAAAGGCTGATACCCAGCGTAATGGTTCTAACATCAAGATTCTCTTTCTCAATCATGTTGTTAGTTTCTAATACTTCCAAAATATTAATCATAACAATCTCCAATCTTTCTAAATATCTATCAATAGTTCAGTCGCGCCATTCGCAAAGCAGCAACTTCATTGCTGAACTATATGCGATGCATGCTGTTAAAGATATCTTCTCTCTGGCACTTAATGACAACACCAATCTCTGTTCCAAGTGCGTCAAGCTCATCTGTAACTTCACTAAATGACTTTGTGCAGTTATTAAAGTCTGCAATCATCATCATATTGAAGTAATCATTAACGATTGTCTGAGAAATATCGAGAATATTAATATTACTCTCTGCTAAGTATGTACATACCTTTGCAATGATACCAACTGTATCTTTTCCTACTACTGTAATAATTGTTTTTTTCATAATCCTGACTCCTATTCATCACACATATCTGTAGACTTGCAAACAAACCAAATGACGCAAACGTCGCTTGGTTTGTCTTTCGTATACTTTGTTATATTTATAACACATTACCTATTAAATTTCAACTAATTGTGAGAGTTCACTCCTATTTGCCACAAAGATATTGAAATCATCCGGTTTATAACCATGGTCTCCCATGGCAATCTCAAGTCTTACCGTTTCATAAGCAAGCTCTGCCAGATTATTCTCCTTGCTCAGATGTCCCAGGCACACTGCCTTCAGCTTATCATTCAGCAGTCTGCCCAAAAGCCTTCCTGACAGCTCATTGGACAAATGTCCGCGATTTCCCAAAATTCTTTGCTTCAAATAATATGGATACGGTCCCACCTGCAACATGTTTACATCATGATTGGCTTCCAACATCAAGGCATTCATCCCCTGAAGGCTTTCAACGATGTAATCATCATAGGTGCCAAGGTCTGTTACAACAGCCATTCGGCTATTTCCATACTGAAAACGATATGCTACCGGCTGTGCAGCATCGTGGGAAATCTTCATGGGATTCACTGTGATATCCTTGATAATCAACTTCTCATCCGCCGCTATCTCATGAAACAGCTCCTCCTCTACCTTTCCCAAAGAAGAAGTCTTCTTAATCTCCCGAATCGTACCTGCCGTGGCATAGATAGGAATCCCAAACTTCCTGCTCATCACACCTAACCCCTGAATATGGTCTGAATGCTCATGTGTAATAAGGATACCATCAATATCCCTTCCCGTAAGGGAAAGCTGCTGTAAGCCTTCCATAATCCGCTTACAGCTGATTCCCACATCCACCAAAAGGTGTGTTGCCTCCGTTCCTACATATACGCAATTTCCGCTGCTGCCACTGGCAATACTGCACATTTTCATCTAAATAACCATGCCTTTCCAAAACCTGCAACCTTTGTGCTCCGGCACAAATTTGCAACTTTGATAAATTTATTTATCAAAGTTTTAGTCCTTCCAAAATACTTCTATTCTATCGCCTGTTTTTAACGACTCTGTAAACTGAGCCTGTCTACCGTTAATCAGGGTTACAATCTGGCTTCCCTGCGTTCTTGTTCTATCAAAATTAATATAATCAAAGACATCCACAAAGCAATAGTCCTTTTTACCATTCATGGAAACAGGCTTCTGATTCACAATAACCAGAATATTTCTGTTCTGCTCCTCTTCTATCCTTTCTTCCATCTTTTCCTCAATTGCCTCCTGCTCCACCATATGACGGAACACCTCAGCCATCTTTGGCTCCTCAACAGCCTTCGCCTCTTCCATAACCGTTGGCTCTTCCACAGTCTTTTCTTCCTCAAAGAGATAAAGCTCATCACCTGAGTTAATACGTGTCTCCGCTGTTGCTTCCTCTCCGTTTACATAGAGTGTCTTCCCCTGCTCCTCATCCGGCATACATGCCATTAACTGCTCATAGGTAAGACAGGATTCTAATACAATCTCATCCTCCTGCTGAATCTGATAATCCGCATCACAAAGTACACCATTTACTTTTACAGCCTTTGGTAACTCGATTGCTTCATTATTTAACATAAACTTAAGCTTTGCCTTGTAATCAATCAAATCAGACACCTTAAGCTCTGCCGCCTTACCTGCAGTAGCCGGCTCCATAACGATACGGTCATTAGGCTTAATCGCATAATTGATATTCACAGCTACTTCATTTACAAAAATCTGTGCACTCTCTCCGTACTCACCCTTTGTGACACGTTTCTTACCATTTACCGTATAGAATAAATCCTGTCCACGTCTCGGGAATAAGCCTTCCTTATCAAATGCCGCCTGAATCGCTGCATCTACGACGGATAATTTATTATTATCGTATAACTTCACCTTCTTACCATTGAAGTACACATAAACAAAATTGTTATTCTGCTCATAATAAGACAGGCAAATGCCAATCGGCGTAATAATCGTAGAATCCTTTAAGCAATCTAAAGGGAACTCTATCTCATTCATGATATCCTCACCGCGAAGTGCCACTCTCTTCGGGTCAAGTCCAAGCTTATCGGCAAGCATCTTGGTATAACCCTTTACCTTACCGCCACCGCCAACTACAAATACGGCACTTGGTGATACGCCACCGTTCATTTCACGAAGCAGCGCAGCAATCTGCTCAGTCATTTTATCCATCTCGGGCGCACAGATTTCCATAACCTCCTTAGCTGTAATGGTCTGTTCCAAGCCCATAATATCCTCGTAAGTAATCTGCTCTTCTACAAAAGCAGCCTTCTTTACCTTCTCTGCTGTTCCAAAATCAATCAGACACTGTCTTGCTATTGCCTCTGTTAAACAGTCACCCGCCATAGGAATCATGCCAAACGCAAAAATGCTACCATCCTTTGTAATAGAAATATCCGAAGTACCTGCTCCCACATCCACCATAGCAATGTTAAGCAATCTGTACTTCTCAGGAATCGCAACACGAATCGCCGCAATCGGCTCCAAGGTCATATTGGCAACCTTCAAATCCGCCAGCTCTACTGCACGGTATAAGCCGTCTACCACATCATCCGGAAGGAATGTTGCTATCAAATCAGCTCCCAAAGTCTTTGCTTTATGATGCTCCGGCTGGCTCATCCACATTCCATTGATATAGTACCTCATCACTGAATAGCCTACACAATAGAAATTTGTTGCACTCTCATTCTCCTCAGAGAACTGGGCAAATGCCTTCTCCATACCTCTGGATGCCACCAATGCAATATCGTCCTTATTAATCTGCTTTTCCTTTTCAAATTCAATTTCCACATTGACATTCAAGGTCTTTAGCACACGTCCTGCAGCTGCAATGCAGACCTCATGAAAAGAACATCCGGTTTTCTCTTCCAGCGCCTCTTTAATCTCAATGATTGTCGCCGCTACTCTGTTAATATCGTGAATCTGACCATCCAGCATGGCTCTGGTCTTATGCTCACGAATCTCCTGTGCTACTACAACGAAGGTATCTCCCTCCTTACAGCCCACAGTACCTACTACGCTTCTTGTTCCGATATCCAGACCGAATACCGGTGTTCCTTCATACTTCATCTGATTCATTTTGTTTCCCCCATTACTTTGTTAATCTGACTATAGGTTTCTTCCAAATCCCCATTATTGGTAATGACCACCTGACATTTCTCTCTAAACTGTGCTTCCCCAAGCTGCTCCTTCATAATGTCTGCTATCTTCCGGTCGCTATAGCTTCTGCTTTCACGAAGACGCCTGCTTCGCACCTCCACATCCGCATGCACATACCAAAGCTCGTCTACGATTTCATCATAGCGTTCTTCAATAAGTAACGCCGCTTCAATAAAGAAGTAGTCTACCTCGCCCCGCTCCTGTTCAAAGGCTATCTGCTCCCTGATATAGGTCTTTACCCCGGGATGTATGATTTGATTTACCTTTATTAAAATGGCCTTATCCGAAAAGATAATTGCTGCCATTTTCTTCTTATCAATGGTTCCGTCCCCATTCAGAACCTCTCTTCCCAATAGCTCTACCAGCCGCTCATAACAGGACTGTCCCGGCTCTTGCAGCATATGTGCCGCCTCGTCCGCTCTGATAATCCTGCAATTGTAGTGACTCTCTATATAGGAAAGAATCTGTGACTTCCCGGCTCCCACACCACCGGTGATACCGATTATTACCATAGTTAATCTCCTGTTTCAAATTTGTACCTGTACAAATTTGCAATAATCAAGGCTTCGATATATGGCCTTGATTATTTGGCTTCATACCAATCCATTCCTGTATGCAAATCTATTTCCAGCTTCACCGCAAGCTGACATGCATTCTGCATCTCCTCTGATAACACCTTGCGAACCGCCTCTACCTCATCCTGTCTTGTCTCTATTAACAATTCATCGTGAATCTGCAAAATCAGCTTCGACTGCAAGCCTTCTCTCTTCAATCTGTTATAGACATTAAGCATGGCAAACTTAATAATATCTGCCGCTGTTCCCTGAATCGGCGAATTCATGGCAATACGTTCACCGAAGCCTCTCTGCATAAAGTTTGAAGACTTAATCTCCGGCACCGGTCTGCGTCTTCCAAAGATGGATGACACATAGCCATTCTCCTTGGCATCTGCTACCAGCCGGTCTAATAACACCTTAATACCCGGATAGGTTTTAAAATACTGCTCAATATATGCCTTTGCTTCCTTCACGGAAATGCTCAAATCCTGACTTAATCCAAAGGAACTAATGCCGTACACAATACCAAAGTTAACCGCCTTAGCGTTTCTTCTCTGCAAATCCGTTACCTCTTCAAATGGTGTGTTGAATACCTTAGAGGCTGTGATTCTGTGAATATCTTCATTCTGCTTATAGGTCTCAATCAACTGCTCATCCTTTGACATATGCGCTAAGACTCTAAGCTCAATCTGCGAATAGTCCGCATCCATGAAAATACAGCCTTCCTTTGGAATAAACACCTTACGGATACGTCTTCCAAGCTCCATCTTCATCGGAATATTCTGCAGGTTCGGCTCTGTGGAGCTTAATCGACCTGTAGCAGTAATGGTCTGATTAAAATTCGTATGAATACGATTATCCTCTCCGATATACGCTGCCAAACCGTCCGCATAGGTGGATTTGAGCTTTGTCAAACCTCTATACTCTAATATATCACTGATAATCGGATACTCCGGCGCCAGCTTCTCTAATACGTCTGCCGCTGTAGAATATCCTGTCTTTGTCTTCTTACCACCGGGAATCTCCAGCTTTTCAAATAAAATCTCACCAAGCTGCTTTGGCGAATTAATATTGAAGCTTTCTCCGGCAGCCTCATGAATCGATTTCTCAAGCTCTTCGATTCTACCGGTCAATGCCTCACCGTAAGCCTTAAGTTCCTCAGGCTTCACAAGTACACCCTCGCACTCCATATCATAAAGCACATAGGAAAGCGGCATCTCTAACTCTCTAAAGAGCTTATCCATGCCATATTCCTGTAATCTCTCCTCCAAAAGAGGCATTACCCGATACAGCACATGGGCTTCCTGGGCAAAATAACGGATACACTCTTCCTTTTTATCCCTAAGGGCACTTGTCAAATCTGCCTTACCAAAGATTTCAGACCAGCTCTGCGTTGTCTGTCCCAGGTACTCATTGGCAATATCACCTATCTCATAATCACTCTTCAAAGGATGAATCAGATACGCCGCAATCTTACAATCAAACAGATTCTTCGTAAGCTCCTCTGCCGATAAGTTGTCCGCCTGTGCCTTTGCTACCAAATCCTTGTACTCATGCTTCACATCAAAGCATGAAATCATAGCATTCACTGACATCACATTTGTTAACAGCCATTCCTTAGTAAACTCCGTGCCTGCCTCCAAATAATATACCTTATCCTCTTCCATACAAAGGACAACACCAAAGCTTCCTGTCTCTTCCTCCATCTGGAAAAACATCTGTCCCGACTCGCCGGCATTAAGACTTCCGCTTGCCTTCGCATCTGTCTCTATCATACGATATGCCAGACTCTTCGCATTCTTACTGCGGGCAAATATCTCCTCTGCATCTGCCTTGGTCTTAACTTCTATAATCTTGTATTCTACGCTCTTCTTCTGCTCCTTTACCTCGAACTTTGAGAGCATATTCTTAAATTCTAACTGCTTAAAGAGCACATATGCTTCGTCAGTAAACAGATTACCAAGTCTCGCCTCCTCGTAATCAAAATCAATCTGTGCATTCGTCTCAATCGTCGCAAGCACCTTACTCAAATCTGCCAGATGCTTATTCTCGATAAGACTCTCCTTGATACTCTTCTTGGTAATCTCCTCAATATGCTCATAGATTCCCTCTAACGAGCCATAAGTCACCATCAAATCTGTTGCTGTCTTTGTACCAACCTTCGGCACACCCGGAATATTATCCGCTGTATCTCCCATCAGTGCCTTAAGCTCTATAAACTGCAAAGGTGTTACCTGGTATGCCGCTTCAACATCCTTTGCGTAATAATCCTCTATCTCTGTCTTGCCACCCTTAGTCTTAGGAATTCGAATCTTAATCCTATCTGTGGCAATCTGTAACAAATCACGGTCTCCTGATACAAGAGACACCTCCATGCCCTCTCTCTCTGAGCGCTTTGCAATGGTTCCAAGAAGGTCATCCGCCTCGTATCCTGCCTTCTCCACGATACGAACCCCCATGGCCGCCAATACATCCTTAATCACAGGAACCTGCTCTCTAAGCTCCTCAGGCATCGGCTTTCTCGTGCCCTTATATGCCTCATACATCTCATGGCGGAAGGTTGGTGCCTTCACATCAAAAGCAACTGTAAGATAATCTGGCTTCTCTTCGTCCAGAATCTTGAACAAAATATTTAAAAATCCATACACTGCATTAGTATGCAATCCCTTCGCATTGGTCAAATCCGGTACACCATAAAATGCTCGATTCAGAATGCTGTGTCCGTCAATTAATACGATTTTACTCATCTCTATCTATGCCTTTCTGTCTTTTGCAGGGCTTCTATTTATATATCGGCTTTTGTTGACATAAATATTACCCCCTGATGACTTATTTTTGTAAACAAGCCTTCTCTTTTCAAGATATACTTCCATATCCTTTTCCTTCATATAATATACTACATTTCGTCGCATTTTAAAAGTTTTTCTCTTTAGTCTTCCAAAATGTTATCGTGCTTTTTAGCCTTTCTACCCAAATCTTATTGTGCACTTTATGACAACTTTACATAATTGTATTGACACTTTTGTGTTTCACCTTGTACATTTAGAATGTAATCGGCATTCATTGTGAAGGGGAATTCAACATTTTAAACTTTTTTATTAACCTAAACACTTATATGAAAAGGAGAAGTATTTCTATGAGAATTTCATTGGGAAAGTTCAACTTCACAAAACTGATTGCTGCATTAGCATTCCTTTTTGCAATCATTTTCTTTGCGGATTTGACCGCTTACGCTGCTGACTGGTATGTTTCACCAAGCGGCAGTGATTCTAACTCAGGAACCTATTCCAGTCCTTTTGCTTCCTTGAACAAGGCAGAAGCTGCTGCTTCTTCAGGCGACACAGTATACATCATGGGTGGAACCTACAAGAACTTCACAGTTGAAGCATCTGATAGCAATTACAACTATGTTCATCAATTTACCAAGAGTAACATTACTTATCGTGCATACACCTCTAAGAATGTTCCTGTATTTGACTTTTCAGGTACAAGCACATCAAAGAGAGTTGCTGCTTTCCATGTAAAGAGCGGAGTTACGGGTGTTACCTTCCTTTGCTTCAAAGTAACAAATGTCCCTGTCGGCAGTCAGAAGCAGTCTGAGTGCTTCCGTATCGAAGGAAATGCCACATTAAATCAGATTACCTGCTACAATTCCAATGCAAACGGCTTCTACTTCTGCAACAACGGAACAGGTAATGTCATCAAGTGTGATGCTTATAATCTCTACACTTCAAACAGCACCTCTAACAGCAACACCGACGGATTTGGTGCACACGGTAAGGGTGTAACCTTCACACAGTGTCGTGCATGGGCTTGCGGTGATGATGGATTTGACTGTATTACTTCAAAGGGTGCAAATACCTTTGATACCTGCTGGGCTTATAACATGAACAAGGGTGGCGATTCCAACGGCTTTAAGATTGGCGGCTACGGCACAGGAACTGTTCCAAGTACTGTACCTGTACATACCGTTAAGTACTGTCTCGCTGCAAATAATGGTTCTAACGGTTTCTATGCAAATCACCAGCCGGGTCAGGCAGCAAACTGGACCTACAATACCGCTTACGGCAACAAGGGCGCAAACTACAATATGTTAGAGCGCGTTAGTCCTACTGATTCTACTGACATCGCCGGAACAAGAGAATTCTTACGTTGCAACATTTCTTATAATGGTGCCATCAAGAATATCGGAAGTGGTTCTAAGGTTGGTAACTGCTCATGGAACAGCTCATTTAACTGTACTGCTGACGATTTTGTAAGCCTTGATGCATCTCAGATGACTAAGTCAAGAGGCTCTAACGGCGTACTGCCAACCATCACCTTCATGCACTTAAAGAGCGGAAGTGATTTACAGGGTATGGGATGTTTTTAAATTAACTAATCGGAGAATATTATGAAAAAGATTCACTTATTTTTACTATGTATATTGGCACTTTGCTGCACGGCTTGTTCTAGGGAGGAGAACGGGGCTGTCATCACAATTCCTCTTGAGGACTGTGAAATCGTGCTAAATAAAATAGAGGCAGGAAGCTTTCTCATGGGAAGCTACGAGGGTATTGGGGATGAAGATGAACTGCCGGTTCGAGAGGTTACACTGACCCATGACTATTATATGGGAATCTATGAAATCACACAGCAACAATGGATGGCGGTTATGGGCACAAATCCAAGCAGCTTTGCTGGAGATAATCTGCCGGTTGAAACCGTTAGCTGGATAGACGCTGTCGCTTTCTGTGAAAGGCTTTCTGAAATAAGTGGATATGATATAAGTTTACCTACCGAGGCACAATGGGAATATGCCGCTCGTGCCGGAACTACTACGAGATGGTTCTTCGGTGAGGACGAAACGCAATACAAAATCTATGGTGAAACTGATATGGATATCAAAACCTATCCTGTTGGCAGCTTTGCTCCGAATCCCAACGGTCTCTATGATATGTACGGAAATGTCATGGAGTGGTGTCTGGACTATTATGGTAGTGAATACTTAAAGGACGACACAAAAGACCCAATCGGATATTCCACCGGTGACGCACGTGTTTCCCGTGGTGGCGGCTGGGGCGCAAGCCCCGACTACTGCCGTAGCGGCTATCGAAATGCCTGTGGGGAAAATGAGGCTACCGATGGAATTGGATTTCGAATTGTGGTGAATTAGAAAAGTAAATACTCATGTGAATTTGAAGTTAACTGAGAAAAATACTTATGTGCTATATGAATAAATATTAGTAATGGACCCAGGAGCATACTTATGAGCTGTAAGGTCCATTGTTTTAAGTAGTTAATGGACCTAGGAGCATGCTTATGAGCTGTAAGGTCCACTGTTTAAAGCAGTTATGGACCTTACAGCATACTTTTGAGCTATAAGGTCCATTGTTTAAAGTGGTAGTGGACCTAGAAGCATGCTTTTGAGCTGTAAGGTCCACGGGATGATTTATTCTCTAAATAATAGTGATAGAGACGCCATGCTACATTCGGAATCCGCCCTTGCGGGCTACTTCCTCATGTACGGCTTCGCCGTATACAGTCAAGTCGTAATGCATACTTTTGTGAGCAAGCTCCCACGCATGCCCTACGCCTTTACTGTGCATGGCTCAACTGAATTCAAATTTAGCTAAGTACCAGAATACCGTTGCAAGAAGTCAATAAACCCAGAGTTGAAAGTTTGATTCACAAGAATTGACGTACAGTATTTGATGGAATAGAATAAAAATAAGAGAATTATGTAAACAAAGAGGGAAATGTGATGGAATACGATTGTGGATTTACAAGACAGGATAAATGGTTTCGATACAGAGCGGCTGCAATAATTATTGAAGATGGCTGTGTATTAATGGTAGGAAATGAGAGGGAAAGCTACTACTACTCAGTTGGCGGTGGCGTTCATATGGGGGAAACTGCTGAGGATGCAGTAAAACGAGAGGTATTCGAAGAAACAGGTGTGCATTATGAAGTGGACAGGCTGGCATTTATTCATGAGAATTTCTTTGAGTCAGACGGAAGTTTAGAGGGATTAAAGTGTCATGAGGTTGCCTTTTATTTTCTGATGAAGCCAAGAGGTACGAAGGAGCTTAACAGCAATAGCTATACATATGGAGTGAAGGAAGAGATGCATTGGATTCCTATAGATGAGTTGGATAACTACAAAGCATTTCCAACTTTTTTTAGAGAGAAACTTCAGAATATAGAAAACGGCATCGAGCACATAGTAACACATGAGGACAATACAAAGGAGCATTAGATGATAAGAGAAGCACAAAAAGAGGATTTGCAGAAGATACTCGAGTTATATTTATTTCTGCACGAAAAAGATATACCGCAGATGTCAGAACATTTAGCACAGACTTGGGAGAGAATCATAGAGGACAGGAATCATCATCTTATTGTATGTGAAGTGGATGGAAAACTTGTAGCATCCTGCGTCTGTGTTATCATACCGAATCTGACAAGGAATGTCAGGCCATATGCATTTGTGGAGAATGTAGTAACACATGAGGATTATCGTGGCAGAGGCTATGCGACAGCCTGTCTTAATTATGCAAAGGAGATAGCAAAGGAACAGAATTGCTATAAGATGATGCTGTTAACCGGTTCAAAGGAAGTAAAAACTCTGGATTTCTATAAGAACGCAGGGTATAACAGTGCAGATAAGACAGCATTTATACAGTGGTTGGGGATATGAATATTGAGATAGGGAGAAAACAATGGAGACCAAGATTTTTTCAAAATGTGGTATGAGATGTGACTTATGCCTGCTCTATCGACCAAATGTAGAGAAGGAAGACCGACGCGAAGAGATATGTAATGTGTATCGAAAAATGATGCCAGGTTTCGAGCCGGATGCCAGTACGATTATCTGTGATGGTTGTGCAAATCAAGATGAAAATGCAGTTTTATTTGATAAGAATTGCAAGGCAAGAAATTGTGTCATAGAAAAAGGGCATATTCACTGTGGTTATTGCGACAACTACCCATGTGACATTTTCCCAGCTGAGCCATCACATGAAGAGATAGTACATAAAGTAGAAGTGGAAAAGCTGTGGACTTGGGAAGATGAAAAGCTCATGGAAGCATATGCCTGTAAGAAGAATATGGATGAGTTTAGGAGAAATAGAACATGAACAAAGAAATCTATTCATTAATAGAAAATTACATGATTTCCTGCATGGAAGACAGCGCGCATGATAAAGAACATGTATATCGTGTGCTGTATAATGCGTTGGCAATTGCCAAGACAGAAAAAGATGTAGATTATGACGTATTGATTGGCGCCTGTCTCTTGCATGATGTTGGACGTAAGGAGCAGTTTGAGAACCCAAAGCTTTGTCATGCAATGGTTGGCGGCGAGAAAGCAGAGAAATTTTTGGGAGAGAATGGCTTTGCAGCAGATTATATAGTAAAGGTAAAACATTGTATTCAGACACATCGATTTAGACAGAGTAATCAACCACAAAGCATAGAGGCTAAGATATTGTTTGATGCAGATAAGTTAGATGTGGTAGGCGCAGTGGGAATTGCCAGAACCTTAGTCTATAAGGGCGCGGTTGCCGAGCCCTTGTATTCAGTTTGTGCTGATGGAACGGTTTCTGACGGAGAAGGAGATGCGAATCCATCTTTTTTCCAAGAGTATAAGTATAAGCTGGAGCATTTGTATTCTAAGTTCTATACAAAGAAGGGAACTCAAATGGCAAAGGAAAGGCAGCAGGCAGCAGTTGATTTTTATAATAGCTTATATCATGAAGTGCAGGTATCCTATAAGAATGGAAAGGACGAGCTTGGGAAAATAGTTGAGTAGAGATGTAGAAGGGAGAACTCATGGCACAGTCAAAGGAATGGAATTGGAACAATGCAGATAAAGAGAAATGGTTAAAACCGTCAGAGGATAGCATATATCTAGCAAAGAAATGGGCTGAGGAAGGAGCACGCTCTATTTTGGATTTGGGGTGTGGTTTGGGAAGACATGCTTTGTATTTTGCACAAAAGGGCTTCAAGGTGACAGCGGTTGATTTGTCTAAGGAAGCGGTGGAAAGTGCAAAGAAACTAAGAAGAGAGAATCAGGCAGATTTTCTATGTACGAGAGCAGATATGATGCAGCTTCCATTCGCTAATGATGCCTTTGACAGAGTATTTTCCTATCATGTAATTTCTCATCAGGATACCGAAGGTGTGCAGAATGTGGTGGATGAAATCACCAGAGTGTTAAAGCCTAGTGGAAAAGTATTTTTGACACTATGTTCAAAGGAACATTATGCCTTTTCGGAGGAAAGATTTCCTCATATTGATGCGAATACAGTATTGAAGACAGAAGGAGCAGAGGTAGATGTACCTCATTTCTTTGCAGATAAGGAAGCCTTGAAGAAGCTGTTTCATGATTATAGTTTTGTACAAGTACGTCACATTACAGATTGTGAAATGAGCGAGGATGATAGCAGGGAAAGAAGTCATTATTTTGTAGAAGCTATTGTGCATAAAGAGCCGACCAAGCTAGATTATTCAGACATTATCGGCACTACGGTAGAGTGTACCATAGACCGTCCACTTGGTAGCTTCCATCCAAGGCATAAGGACTTATATTATCCTATCAATTATGGCTATGTAGATGGTATTTTTGCAGGAGATGGCGAAGAGCAGGATGTGTACATATTAGGAGTGGATGAGCCGTTACAAACCTTTGTGGGCAAAGTGATAGCTGTGTATCACAGATATAATGATAATGAAGATAAGTGGATTGTAGCGTCGGATGGCAAGGACTTTTCAGATGAGGAGATATTACAGCAGATAGAATTTCAGGAGAATTTTTTTGATGGAGTGTTGGTAAGGTAAAGCTATAGGATGCTTTTGCGAAACAGGAACGGCAAAGGAAATAATGATAGATAAATAGACTGGAGAATAAACATGATACGAGCAGGGTGTGCAGAAGCCGGAGGAAGAGATTTTTATAGGATGTATGAATGCTTTGAATGTGAAGCCGGAGGAGTGCTTATACGTGGGAGACGGAGGCAGTCATGAGCTGGAGGCAGCCGACAGAATAGGGATGAATGCAGTACAGGCCTGTTGGTATTTACAGGAAGGAACAACACAGCCGACAGGGCGTAAGAGGGATTTCTCACAGCTGGATAAGCCGTTGGATATACTAAAGTACATCAAATGATAAGGAGCTATCAATATGAAGAGAGTATTAGTGACAGGCGGAACGGTATTTGTAAGTCGTTATGTGGCAGAGTATTATGTGAAGGCAGGCTATGAAGTCTATGTATTAAATAGAAATAACAGACAACAGTGCGAGGGTGTGATACTGATTGAGGCAGACAGACATCAGCTTGGCGATAAGCTAAAAGGTTATCATTTTGATGTGGTCTTTGATGTGACAGCCTATAATGCTAAGGATGTAAATAGTCTGCTTGATGCATTGGACAGCTTTGAGGATTATATTTTGATTAGTTCCAGTGCAGTGTATCCTGAGCATTGTACGCAGCCATTCACAGAAGAAACTAAGTTGGGTGTGAATAGGTTTTGGGGCAAATATGGAACAGACAAAATCGAAGCAGAAGAGGTGTTGAGGAAGCGTGTTCCCAATGCCTATATTCTCAGACCTCCATATTTGTATGGTTCCCTAAATAATGTGTATAGAGAAGCCTTTGTATTCGATTGCGCCATGCAGGGACGCAAATTTTATCTACCCAAGGATGGCGGGATGAAACTACAGTTCTTCTATGTAAAGGATTTATGCCGATTTATGGACGTGATTTTAGAGAAGAAGCCAAAACAGCATATTTTTAATGTGGGAAATAAAGAGAGTATTTCAGTAAAGGATTGGGTAACCTTGTGTTACAGAATTGCAGGTAAAGAGGCGGAGTGTGTAAATGTCTGGAAAGATATAGAACAACGTAAGTATTTTAGTTTCTATGATTATGAATATGCATTAGATGTACGAGAGCAATATGCACTCATGCCACAGACTAAACCCTTGGAGACAGGCTTGCAAGAAGCCTACGAGTGGTATCTGAACAATCAGGACAAGGTGTTAAAAAGACCATATATAGAGTTTATTGATAAGGAATTATAGAGTTGCTTGTTGCAATATGAGACACCGTCAGGAGAATTTGGTGGTGTTTTTATTTTGGGGAGTTTTTTTGATACATTGTCTTATACCTAGAATTAATTAAATTCGGGGTTGTCGAGTTCTTCCAGCGCTCCCACTAACAGGTTTCATTCGAAAGCGAGAGCTACGGGCTAAGAGTTTCTAGGTGCTTTTATTTAAGAGCTCTCTATTCACGGAACCAGCGCATATTCGACATCCGTGTCTCACTATGCGCCTAGCGCCTTCATCCAGGCGGCGCTTTCCTATATACTCTAAAAGCACTAAGAAACTCTAACACCCTGCGCCGGCTTTTTACATGAAACCTGTTAGTGCTTGCGCCTAGTTTATCGGATAATCTAAGTGACATTACATTTTATTCCTGCTAAATTGGGATTTCGTTGAACTAGCACAGATAAGTGACAGAATATGCACGTCATCTTAGTTTAAGTTGCTACAGTTGGTCTTTTGTAAGTGAAACAATG
>SVFJ01000136.1 GCA_015056925.1 Lachnospiraceae bacterium
ATATTATTGCACTACTTCTACATGGAATGCTTCTAATTTATGCTATGGTGTGTCAGAAAGTGTGGAAGGACCGTATGAGTGGCAGGGCGCGTTGATTTACTCGGGATTTACAGAGGAGACAATAGGCGCAACGGATGTATATGATTATGTATCTGAAGAATACGCAGCAGAGAACTATCTGACACTTGGCGGTACATATGAGTTTGAGAAATGGCCGAATGCGATTGACCCATCTGTGTTCTATGATGAGGACGGAAGACTTTGGATGGTTTATGGTTCATGGTCAGGTGGTATGTTTTTATTGGAATTGGATGAGAAGACAGGTAAAGTGATTCATCCGGAAGCAGACCCTGAGAATAATGTGGACCCATATTTTGGAAAGAAGTTAATCGGCGGCGGACATAAGTCTATCGAGGGTCCGTACATTTTATATGATGATGTAAGCGGATATTACTATTTGTTTGTTTCTTATGGTGCGTTGACAAGAGAAGGTGGTTATCAGATTCGAGTATTCCGTTCTGAGACAGTTGATGGTCAGTATGTAGATATGGGTGGTAATTATCCTGATAATAATGGAAATCATTCCTATTATGGATTGAAGCTTTCGGGTAATTATTTCCTGCCAAGTTTAAAACGTGCTTATATGGCAACAGGACATAACTCAGCATTTATTGATGATGACGGTAAGATGTACATTGTATATCACACCAGATTTGATGATGGTACAGAGGGACATTCGCCTAGAGTAAAGCAGTTCTTCTTAAATGAAGAAGGATGGCCGTGCATGCTGCCTTATGCAACTAACGGAGAGACGATTTCTGAGACAGGATATTCTAAGGAACAGGTTGTGGGAGAATATTATTTGATTAACCAGGGTATGGAAATTAATTCTTCTATAGCAGAGCCTGTGAAGGTGGTTCTTGAAGAGGATGGTTCGCTTTGGGGGAATGATATCGAAGGTACCTGGGAAATGACAGATGGTACTTATTATATGCACTTTACATATGATGAGAAAGAGTACAGCGGCGTTTTCTGTGAAATGACGGATGAGGCAGGAACTAAGGTTATGACATTTACTGCAGTTGGTAAGAATCAGAGTATTTGGGCAGTAAAATATTAAGTATATATAGCTATGAAGGTAAAAGGGCTTTGTTTGGTTTAAAACAAAGCCCTTTTTGCTGATTTGAGACAATATGATATAATTATAGTAAATAGTAAGACAAAACAATATTTCTTGAAGTAGTGAAAAAATGAGTAAAAGTTTTTGGAGTGTTTGTGTCGTTTTGATGATGGTATACAAAGTGCACAAGGTTGAAAAGTGATTTTTGTATTGTTTTATCAAACTAACGAATCTGAATAGGAAAAAAGTGCCCTGAATTATAAAATAGCACAAAAAAACTACATACTATCCATTGACTTTATCAGCAGAAAAGAGTAGATTAAGTAGTGTATAGAAATGACTAAAATGTTTAACTCAAAAATAAAATTAAAACTCAGGAAAGGGCAGGGTTGAAATATGAAGGTTAAGAGCGCCAACAGAAAAACCAAAAGAATAGAATCAAGATTGTTTTCAAGAATCATTTCTTTGGGAATGGCAGCAAGCATGTGCTTTGGTATATGCGTGGATACTTCGTCAGCATTGGTTGTGAGAGCTGAAGAAGAAAGCAGCGAGTACGCTTCTACTTATAATATGGAGGAGGAATACACCAGTGAGATGATTTCTCGCAACTATACGAAGATGAGTGCGAAGTATACTGCGAAGAATTATCAGGGTGAGGATGTTTATTATGCGGTGCAGGATATGGTAGCAGGTTCTGATAAGCTGACATCTGATACCTATAATTATGAGAAGGCGGCTCAGGTATTGGCACTTACGGTAGATGATGTGGTTACATTATCATTAGATGTACCGCAGACAGCAGTATATGAGATGCAGCTTGAATATTTATCATATGATGCTTCCGTACTTCCTGTTGGTATTGCGATGCAGATAGATGGTGATTATCCGTTTTATGAGCTTCGTAATCTTGAGTTTGAAACTACATGGGTAGCAAAGGCAGAGAAGTCTTACGATAGATATGATAATGAAATCGTAACGGTACCTGATAAGCTCATCCAGTGGGAGGTTAAGGCGATTGGTGACGGAAGTTATCGTTATTCCAGAGCTTTGAACGTAGAGCTTACAGAGGGTACACATGAGCTTACGCTTAAGATTAATGAAGGAAACTTCTTATTAGGAGGCATTATCTTAACACAACCTGAGGTAATTGCTGAATATACTTCGTCTGAGAAAGCAGATGGAGATGCGCTGATTCAAATTCAGGCAGAGGATTTTACCTATAGAAATGATTCTGCGATTCATGCCATTGCAGAGTACGATACAAGTCTTGACCCGTATGAGGTAACAGATACAGTATTAAACACAATTGATTCAGCTTCTTATTCTTCAGCCGGACAGAAGATTACATACGAGTTTGATGTAGAGAAGGCAGGCTATTACAATATTGCGATGAATTACAGACAGTCAGATAAGAATGACTTCCCTGTATTTGTTAATATTGAGATTGATGGTGAGATTCCGAGTACTGCATTTGCTTCTTATGCATTGGATTATACAAATAAGTATAAGACTGTAAGCTTACAGGATGCTTCAAAGCAGAAGCTTAGTGTATATCTTGAAGAGGGTACTCATACAATTTCTTACACAATTGCACTTGATGAGTTGAGAGAGATTATGGAAGGTCTTGACGAGATTATGTCAGGTGTAAATGACCTTGCTTTGGAGATTACTAAGGTTGCAGGTACCAATTCAGATAAGTACCGTGATTTGAAGCTTTCTAAGTATATTCCAAATCTTGAAGAGCAGTTATTTGGTTATGCTGATAGACTATATGCATTACAAGAGACGGTTCGTGACCATGCTAAGACGGATAAAGCAATTGCGATTCTTGCATCTATGAGTATTGCAGCAGAGCAGCTGATTTCTCTTGCAGAGGAGCCAGATGAGATTCCTTATCGAGTAGCAGAGCTTTGTACGAGTGCATCCAGTGTTAACAGACATCTTGCAAACACTGTAGATAAGATTATTCAGAATGACCTTGCGATTGATAGAATTTATGTTTATCAGGAGGGAGCAAAGCTTCCGAAGAAGCCGAATTTCTTTGTGTCAACAGGAATGAATATTAAGAGATTTATTTCTTCCTTCACAGATCAGGCTTATTCAACAAATAATACAGATCCTGAACATTTACAGGTATGGGTTAACCGTTCCAGCCAGTACGTACAGATTATGCAGAAGATGATTGATGAGTCATTTACTCCTGAGACAGGTATTGAGGTGGATATTAGTATCATGCCTGATCAGTATAAGCTGGTTCTCGCCAATACATCGGGTAATGCACCTGACGTAGCAACCGGTATTAACTATACGATTCCATATGAGCTTGCGATTCGAGGTGCTCTTGTAGATATGACACAGTTTGAAGGATTTCAGGAGGCAGCTAAGCCTTATGGTGAAGGTTTCTTCCTTACAGGTACGATTAATGACAGCATTTACTCAATGCCTGAGACAATGAACTTCTGGGTATTGTACTATCGTTCAGATATTTTAGATAAGCTGGGACTTGAAGTACCTAATACAATGCAGGATGTTATTGATATGCTTCCTGAACTTAAGATGAGAGGTTTGAATTACTATCAGCCTGTATCAGGTATGCTTGCTATGAGAAACTTCCATGGTACAACACCATTGATTCATCAGTTTGGAGGTTCTTTATATGAAGCAACAGCACAGGAAGGCACAGCATTTGGTAATGCAGAGGCTATTGATGGTTTTACATATTTAACAGAGCTTTTCACAATTTATGATATGCCGATTAATATTGATAACTTCTATCAGCATTTAAGAAATGGTGATATGCCAATTGGTGTAGCAGATTATGCAACTTACAACTTGATGTCTAATGCGGCACCTGAGCTTCAGAATTCATGGAACATTGCTTTGGTTCCCGGTGTAGAGCAGGCAGATGGAACAATCGACAGAACAGTATGTGGTTGTGCCGAGAGTAGTGTTATCTTCAAATCAGATGCAGAGCGTGAGCAGAAGGCATGGCAGTTTGTAGAATGGTGGTCATCAACTCAGGTTCAGGCAGAGTTCGGTCAGAATTTGCAGAATATCTATGGTGATGAGTACATGTGGACAACAGCAAATCTTGATGCATTTATGCAGCTTCCTTGGGATACTCAGGATAAGTTAATTATTGCTGAGCAGATGGAGCATGTTGTCGATGTTGCCAGAGTACCTGGTACATACTTATTGGAGCGTGAGATTAGTAACGCATTTAATGATATTGTTGTTAACGGTGACACAGCACAGAGTCGAATTGATGCGGCTGTTAAGACTATCAACCGAGAAATCGACAGAAAGCTGGAAGAGTTTGAGTATATCGATAGCGAAGGAAATACTATCGAAGCATATAATATCCCAACAATCGATACAGTACGTAGATTGTTAGGAAGAGAAGAATAGGGGTGATGAATAGATATGAGTAAAAAAATAGTCACTACTTCAAAGAAATTGGCAAGAAGAGATAATAATAAAAACGGTTATCTGTTCATTTTGCCTTATGCACTTGTGTTTACGATTTTTATCTTAGTGCCAGTTATTTTGGCAGTGGTGTTATCGTTCACAAACTTTAATGCGATTGAATTCCCGTCATGGGTTGGATTTTTGAACTATATCACGGTATTAACCAATGACGAGGTATTTATGCAGCATGTACTTCCTAATACAGTAGTATATGCGTTGGTGGTAGGTGTTGGAGGATATATTTTATCCTTTATACTTGCCTGGGCACTTTGTAATTTACCAAGCGCGTTGAGAACCGTATTTGCTTTAATCATCTATTCACCGAGTATGACTGCCGGTGTTGCGATGGGTGTTGTATGGAAGGTTATTTTCTCTGGTGACCAGACTGGTCTTTTGAATAGCTGGTTAATGGAGCTTGGTATTATTACAGAACCGATTATTTGGTTGATTAATGAGAACTATTTGTTACCGATTGTTATTGTAATTGGTTTATGGTCAAGTATGGGTATCGGCTTCCTTTCATTGATAGCCGGTATTCTGAATATTGACGAATCCTTATATGAAGCAGGAGCGATTGATGGTGTTAAGAATCGTTTCCAGGAAATGATTTATATTACGATTCCAAGTATGAAGCCACAGATGTTCTTCGCAGCGGTTATGGCGATTGTAAATGCATTCCAGGCAGGTTCTATTTATACCTTATTAACAGGTAACCCTTCACCGGGATATGCTTCACAGCTGTTAGTTAACCACATCGAGGACTATGGTTTCTTGCGTTATGAGATGGGTTACGCAGCGGCTGTATCTGTAGTGTTACTATTAATTGTTCAGATTTTCTCTAAGGTAGCAAATAAGCTCTTTACAGAAGAAGATTAGGAGGCAACATGGCATATAAGGGACGACGGATTAATCCGCAACATTTTGAAAAAAGTCAGATAAAGATTATCATCGCAGTGCTGCCTTTGGTTATTTTTATGGCACTACCGATTGTTTTTATCATTAATCATGCATTTAAGCCGATGGAAGAGCTCTTTGCGTTCCCACCGACATTTATTGTTAAGAATCCTACATTGGATAATTTTACGGCATTGATGAAAGCGAGCCGAACAGCAGGTATTCCACTGAGCCGTTATGTATTTAACAGTATTATTGTAACAGTATTAACAATTTTCCTTTCTTTGCTTTTTACAACCTGTGCAGCATTTGCATTGTCAAAGATTAAATTTAAGGCAAAGAATACATTAATGAACATTAACCAGATTGCGATTATGTTCGTAGGAACTGCGGTATTGATTCCAAGATATTTGGTAATCAGCTTTGGTGGAATGGTAGACAGCTATGCTGCACATATTCTTCCATTATTAGCTGTACCTGTAGCGCTTTTCCTTGTAAAGCAGTTCGTAGATCAGGT
>SVFJ01000021.1 GCA_015056925.1 Lachnospiraceae bacterium
GCTAATTATTATGCGGTATTCAATATTTGTGAAGCCGGGGACCATGTTGTGATGTCTTCAACGGTATATGGCGGAACTTTCAACTTATTAACAGTTACTATGAAGAAGATGGGAATTGAATGTACGATTGTGGACCCGGATTCTTCAGAGGAAGAGTTGAATAAGGCATTTAAAGAGAATACAAAGTGCGTACTTGCAGAATCAATTGCAAATCCGGCACTTGTTGTATTGGATTTTGAGAAGTTTGCAAAGGTAGCACATGCACATGGTGTGCCGTTAATTGTAGATAATACATTTGCGACACCTATTAATTGTCGCCCGTTTGAGTTTGGTGTTGATATCGTGACACATTCAACAACAAAGTACATGGATGGACATGCAATGTGTGTTGGTGGTGCAATCGTTGATTCCGGTAATTTTGACTGGGATAAGTATGGTGATAAATTTAAAGGTTTAACAACTCCGGACGAATCATATCATGGAGTTACATACACAGAGAGATTTGGTAAGAAGGCATATATTACAAAGGCTACAGTACAGTTGATGAGAGATTTGGGTTCTATTCAGTCTCCGATGAATGCTTTTCTTTTGAATGTTGGTTTGGAAACACTTCATTTACGTGTGCCTCGTCATTGTGAGAATGCATTAAAGGTAGCAACCTGGTTAGAGAATAATGATAAAGTGGCATGGGTTAATTATCCTGGTTTAAAGAGTAATAAGTATTATGAACTGGCACAGAAGTATATGCCGAATGGTACTTGCGGGGTTATCTCTTTTGGGTTAAAGGGTGACAGACAAACCTGTGTGAAATTCATGGATAGTTTAAAGTTGGCAGCGATAGTTACACATGTGGCAGACGCCAGAACATGTGTGCTTCATCCGGCAAGTCATACACATCGTCAGATGAATGATGAGCAGTTGAAAGAAGCGGGCGTTTCCCCAGAGTTAATTAGATTTTCTGTCGGTATTGAGAATGCAGATGATATTATCGCAGATATTGAACAGGCACTTGCAAACGTATAACATGACATGAATTTTTGAATTGGGGGCAAGCAATTGTTATGCTAAAGAGGATTTGGCGAGAAGAGATATTGGGCTTCATAACCATGCTGATTACAATTGCTATAAGGGTTGTATATATACAATTCTTTGTAGAGGATGTTGCAGTAGTAAATGACTATTATCAAAGTACAAGCGCTCAGGTAGAACAGCTTAGACAGTTTGGACTGAGTGAGATATACACAGGAATGCTTTCTGTTGTTATGCTTTTTTGCGGTAATAGTGCTGATGTCGTGATGTATACGAATGTGTTATTACAGATTTTAACTGTGGTTTTTGTATACCTTGCAATCAGAGTTTTTACCAACAGTAGTGTTGCATCGGCGTTTTCGATGATAGTTTCGTTGGTATTAGTTTTTATGGGTAATCTTAGGGAAGGGTCAGGTATGTATGTTTTTATATTGGTAGTTGCTGCCGTTGTTTGTCTTATGTGTTTGATGGCTAAGCTGGTTTCAAATTCAAAGACTACAAAGAGTAATGAATTTAGGGAAAGTGCACCGATATACGAAGGAAGAAGAAGGTATTCAGTAACACCCAATACATTGGGTGAGATGCGTGAGATTACATTGGATTCCATTGAGGAACGTGAACAGAATGCAATTCAATATATTGAGAATCCATTGCCGGTACCGAAGAGACGTGAACATAAGGAAATGGATTATGCACTTGATATAGGTGACGATTCGGATTATGACTTGATTGACCTGGAAGGATTAGATTACTTCGATTTTGAATAAAAATGAACAAATATCTTATAATAAGAAGGACCCTTTTGAAAGGGTTCTTTTTTGCTGTATAAAAAACATGGTAGATTGGATATGACTGCTTATTAATTGGAGGAAGAGTATGAGTAAAGAAAAAAGAGAGCATCACAATATACATCTTATAACAATTGTAGGTGAGATAGAAGGACATGAAAATTCATCAAATCAGACAAAAGCAACTAAGTATGAGATTATTTTGCCACAGCTGGCAGAAATAGAAGATAATCCGGAAATTGATGGTGTTTTGATTTTGCTGAATACTATGGGAGGCGATGTGGAAGCAGGGCTTGCAATTGCGGAAATGATAGCATCGTTGAGCAAACCTGTTGTTTCTCTTGTTTTAGGAGGAAGCCACAGTATTGGTGTACCGATTGCGGTAAGTAGTGACTATTCCTTTATTGTGCCATCAGGAACAATGGTGATTCATCCGGTTAGAATGAATGGAACGATAATAGGTGTTTCTCAAACCTTCCATTATTTCAAGGAAATTCAGAACAGAATCATTCATTTTATCTGTAATCATTGTAATATTGCTAAGAAACGTTTGGAAGAACTGATGATGGAAACGGAAGTGCTGACGAAGGATATTGGTTCTGTGCTTGAGGGAAAAGAAGCAGTACAGGAGGGGATTATTGATGAGATAGGCGGTATTTCTCATGCAGTAAAGAAATTGCATGAATTAATCGATGAAAGAAAGCATAAAGTTTCGCGAAAAGAAGAGGAATAACAGGTAAATTTCGGAAGATAGAAAAATTCCTGATAAAAACATGACAATCTCTATAAGAAATGTTATACTAATATGTAAATTAATATTATGTTAAATTACCTTATTGCGCTCATTTTGCGAAGGAGGAGTGCGGAGTGATTTATTGAAGCAATAGATTTTGAATCATTAGGTAATGTAGTATAGCAAATGGGGGAGTAGTATGGCAGCATCTGCATCGGGAAAGAAAACATCGAAGCGCAGAACGACAAGTTCAAATAAGAAAAAGACAAGTTCTTCTGCATCTAAGAGAAAGACACAGCAGACACGCAAAGAAGTTGATGGAGCGATTAAAGGTGAAGTACTGTTAATTGCGATTTTTGCGGCAGCAATATTTACGTTTTTGTGTGTGATTGGAGTGATAAAGGGAAATGCAGCTGAATTTATCCACAATGTTATGTTTGGAGTATTTGGTTTACTTGCATATGTGATTCCAATATTGGTTTTTTTGGCTTTTGCTTTTGGTATTTCGAATAGAGGTAATACGGTTGCTGTGATTAAGCTGGTTAGTGGTGTTGTGCTGGTGTTTTTGGCAGGAATCGTATCATATATGCTGATGGGACAGGATGATTTTGTACAGAATGAGGCTTTGATTTCGGATTTGTATAAGTCATCATCTGAACAGCATTTGGGCGGTGGCGTGTTATTTGGTAGTATTGCATATGCTTTATATATGCTGGTAGGCTTTGGCGGTACATTATTTATTGTATTGGTACTTTTTATTATTTCGCTGGTGTTTATTACAGAAAAGAGCTTTTTGCGCGGATTACGCAAGGGCGGTAGCTATCTGATTGAGTCTGCAAAGGAAGATGCAGCGAGAATCAGAGAATACAGAGACTCCTTAGAGGATGAGGAAGAGTATGTTTTTGATGAGCAGGTAGAAATTCATAGACAGGAACAAAAACAGAAAAAGGAGCAAAAGCTTAGACGTGTTGATAAGAAGGCAAAGGGCGTAATATCCAGTACTTCTGCAACTATTTATGAGAAGTCAAAGAATACGGGCGTAAAGTCAGATATTCATGAGATTATGGTTTGCGATGAAGAGACCGAAGAACCAGCAGAAGCAGTTATACAGGATATCCGAGTAACTCCGTATAATGCGGCAGTGAAGACGGAAGAAATGAAAGTGAAGCGTGCCCAGCCGGTACAGACTTCATTTTTGGAGGAATTAAATCAGCCGGCAGAGGATATGTCAGCGATTGATAGCATGCCTGAGCCTGTGACAGAAGCAACAACCCGTAAGAAGGCATCTTTTACCAAGGAAGAGAAGCTTGAGGTGGCGCGTGAGGAAGCACAGCTTGCTCAACAGATTCAAGCGAATGAGAAGCCAATCAAGAAGTACGTCTTTCCACCGATAGAGCTTCTGAAACAAGGAGAAAGAAGCAAAGGAGATTCTGTTCAGCTTTTAAAGGAAACCGCATTGCGATTACAACAAACCCTACAGAACTTTGGTGTTAAGGTTACTGTTACGGATATCAGTCAGGGGCCGGCAGTTACAAGGTATGAATTGCAGCCTGAGCAGGGAGTAAAGGTTAGCAAGATTGTTGGATTGGCAGACGATATTAAGTTGAATCTTGCAGCGACGGATATCCGTATTGAAGCACCGATTCCAGGCAAGGCTGCAGTTGGTATTGAAGTGCCGAATAAGGAAAACAGTATGGTTGCCTTGAGGGATTTACTGGAGTCAAAGGAGTTTAAGCAGTTTCCATCCAATATTGCATTTGCTGTGGGTAAAGATATTGGAGGACAAGTTGTTGTAACTGATATCGCTAAGATGCCTCATATGCTGATAGCCGGAGCAACAGGTTCAGGTAAGTCGGTATGTATTAACACAATTATTATGAGCATTTTATATAAGGCTGACCCTGCGGATGTTAAGATGATTATGATTGACCCGAAGGTGGTAGAGCTTAGTGTATATAATGGTATTCCACATCTGATGGTTCCGGTTGTGACCGACCCTAAGAAAGCATCTGCGGCACTGCATTGGGCGGTTGCGGAGATGACAGAGCGTTATAAGAAGTTTGCTGATTTAAATGTTAGAGATTTAAAGGGTTACAATAAGGCTGTGGAAGGCGGAAAGACATCTTCAGAGGGTGAGGCTTTACAAAAGATGCCTCAGCTTGTTATTATAGTGGATGAGCTTGCGGACCTGATGATGGTTGCGGCCGGAGAAGTGGAGGAAAGTATTTGCCGTTTGGCTCAGCTTGCAAGAGCCGCAGGAATACATTTGATTATTGCAACACAGCGACCGTCTGTGGATGTTATTACAGGTTTAATTAAGGCAAATATGCCTAGCCGTGTGGCTTTTAGTGTTTCAAGTGGTGTCGATTCCAGAACCATTTTGGATATGAACGGAGCAGAGAAACTGTTGGGTAAGGGAGATATGCTCTTTTATCCGCAGGGTTATGCAAAGCCTGCCAGAGTACAGGGCGCTTTCGTCTCGGATTCGGAGGTGTCGGATGTTGTTGACTTCCTGAAGAATCAAATGCTTGGTAATACATATGATGTAGAGATTGAAGAAAAGATTAAGACTATGCAGACCTCTGTTGGCAGTGAAAGTGTCGGTGGAGGTACCGGAGAATATGATGCTTATTTTGCAGATGCCGGACGATTTGTCATTGAAAAGGATAAGGCATCTATCGGAATGCTGCAAAGAGTATTCAAGATTGGATTTAATCGTGCTGCAAGAATTGTTGACCAGCTTGAGGCGGCAGGTGTTGTTGGTGCTGAGGAAGGTACTAAGCCAAGAAAAATATTAATGAGTATAGAGCAATTCGAGAATTATCTTGATGAGGCTATATAGAATAAATAATAAGAATTATACAATAGAGGAGAATGAAGATGAAAACAGATATCGAAATCGCACAGGAAGCAGAATTACTACCTATCGTTGAGGTGGCAAAGAGCCTTGATATTACGATGGACGATCTTGAGCTTTATGGAAAGTATAAGGCAAAGATTTCAGATGAGTATCTGGAGAAAATAAGCAGTAATCAGGATGGTAAATTAATTCTTGTTACTGCCATTAACCCAACTCCGGCAGGTGAAGGTAAAACAACGACCAGCGTTGGTCTTGGTCAGGCATTTGGTAAGCTTGGTAAGAAGGCAGTGATTGCATTAAGAGAGCCTTCTTTAGGACCATGTTTTGGTATTAAGGGCGGTGCCGCAGGTGGCGGTATGGCGCAGGTAGTGCCTATGGAGGATTTGAATCTTCATTTCACCGGTGATTTCCATGCAATTACAGCAGCAAATAATTTGTGTGCTGCATTGTTGGATAACCATATTCAGCATGGTAATGAGCTTGGAATTGATACCAGACAGATTGTATGGAAGAGATGTCTGGATATGAATGACAGAGTGCTTAGAAATGTTGTTGTTGGTATGGGTAATAAGATGGATGGTTTTGTAAGAGAAGACCATTTTGTGATTACAGTAGCGTCAGAGATTATGGCTGTTCTTTGTCTTGCAGATGATATGAATGACTTGAAAGCAAGACTTGACAGAATGGTTGTTGCATATAATTATGCAGGTGAGCCTGTAACAGCAGGTCAGATTAAAGCGACAGGCGCAATGGCTGCTTTGTTAAAAGATGCTATGAAGCCAAATTTAATTCAGACCTTAGAGCATACTCCGGCTATCGTGCATGGTGGACCTTTTGCTAATATTGCTCATGGCTGCAATAGCGTCAGAGCTACTAAGGCTGCTTTGAAGATGGCTGATTATGTTGTAACTGAGGCAGGATTTGGTGCTGACCTTGGTGCAGAGAAGTTCCTTGATATTAAGTGTCGTCAGGCAGGTTTAAAGCCTGATGCGGTAGTACTTGTGGCAACGATTAGAGCATTGAAGTATAATGGTGGTGTTGCAAAAGCTGACTTGAATCAGGAGAACCTTGCAGCATTAGAGAAGGGTATTGTGAACTTGGAGAAGCATATCGAGAATGTACAGAAGTATGGTGTTCCGGTAGTTGTAACATTGAACGCGTTTGTGACAGACTCAGATGCTGAGATTGCTTTTGTAGAGAAGTTCTGTAAGGATAGGAATTGTGATTTTGCATTGTCAAAGGTATGGGAGTTCGGTGGCGAAGGCGGTATTGAATTAGCAAAAGCGGTATTGAATACTTTGGAAACAAAGGAAAGTCACTTTGCGCCGATTTACGATGAGAAAGATACCATTTGTAATAAGATTACAACTATTTCAAAGGAGATTTATGGAGCAGACGGCGTAGTATTTTCACCTGCAGCTATGAAGCAGATTGAGAGGTTGGAGAGTCTTGGATATGGTAAGCTTCCTATCTGTATGGCTAAGAATCAGTACTCGCTGTCAGATGACCCTACGTTACTCGGAAGACCTACCGGCTTCCAAATGAATATCAGAGAGGTTTATGTATCTGCAGGAGCAGGTTTTGTGGTTGTTCTTACAGGTGCGGTTATGACAATGCCGGGACTTCCAAAGACTCCGGCAGCATATCAGATTGATGTGACAGAGGATGGAAAGATTACAGGATTGTTCTAATTTCCTAAGAAAATTTAGAGGTTTTGATTCATGAAATGTCCAAAATGTAAGGCAGAGATAGGGGAAGGTAAGCTGCTTTGCGAAAACTGCGGTGAAGAGGTTATGATTGTTCCGGACTTTGATTTAGAGTTGGAGCAGGAGATTAACAGAACGTTGCGTAGTATGGCAGAGGAGTTTGCTGAACAGATGGCAACAGATGGAGAAGGTGAATACGAAGATACAAACGAGTCAGACGAATTTGTTGACTTGGAGGATGTGATGGCAGATAGTCTTGAGGACTACCTGCCTTCTTGGGGTGTACGAATGAAGCTGTCAACAAAGCGTATTGTGTTGTTGGTGTTAGGCGCTGTGTTGGTTATTGCTTTGGTTATTTGGGGTACCGGAGTGGTAGCAAGATTAATGAAAGAGAATTCTTTTGAATATCAATATCAACAGGGAATCGATAATTATGTGCAAGGTGACTATCTCAAAGCGCTGGAGCATTTGGAGAAGGCATCGGAAATAGAGACAGAGCATATACAGGCACGTTATCAAATGGCACTTTGTTATGAGCAGTTGGGACAGAAAAAGAATACGATTCTTATTTGTCATGAGATTTTAGGCTTGGAGGGCGGCAGATTAACGGAAGTCTATGATAAGCTGATTGACTTGTATTTGGAAAATGAGGCATATCAGGAGGTATGGGATGTCTTAAAAAATTGCAATGACGATGCAATTTTGGAAAGATATGGTGAGTATACTGCATATGCACCTGAGCTTGATACTTCGGAGGGAGTATATGATAAGCCAATATCCGTGTGTTTTGAGCATTATGACAATGGATTTGTATATTACACTATGGACGGCTCTAATCCGACAAAGAATTCCAATGTATATCAAAAGCCTATCCGCTTACAGCAGGGAGATTATCAGATTAAGGCAATGTATGTAAATATGTATGGTGTACAGAGTGAAGTTATCAATAAAAGCTTCTATGTAAAACTGGCAGCACCAATGGCTCCGGAGGTTAATCTGGATAGTGATACATATACAGAGCCGACATTTATTGAAGTATATCATAATAACAATACCAAGATTTATTATACGAAGGATGGTACAACACCGACTGAGAATAGCAACAGGTATATTGCAAAGATGGAACTGCCGCTTGGACTGAGTAATTATGCTTTTGTTGCCATTGATGAAAACGGATTAAGCAGTGAAGTGGTAAAGCGTACGTATCGCTTTGAACCTGAGGCGAATTTCGATGTTGATTTGGCCTTGCAAGTGTTACTCAATACTTTGGTGGCAAATGGTGTATTGTCTGACTTGGATGGACATATTCCTGATAAGGAAGGAATGAATCTGTATACGGTGCAGACTGCTGTTAAAATGAATGATAAGGTTTATTACATTGTTCATGAGGATTATATGGATGAATTCGGAGAGATAGCAGATAATTTGACAATGTATGCAATTGACAGTGAGACGGCGGAGTTGTTTTATGCCTTCAAGGTGAAGGACGGACAGTATCGATTGAGGAGTTTTGCACAATGACTTATGTATACTTTGCACAAAAGTAATAAAAACATTGAAATTACGACATGTTTCCATTAAAATAAGCATGATATGTGAAAAAATTGTCAGGAGGAGAGTTATGTATCAGATTTTAGAAGCAAAAGAGCTTACCACAAATATTTATCTGATGGAAGTTGAAGCACCTCGTGTTGCTAAGAACTGCCAGCCAGGTCAGTTTGTTATTGTAAGAATGGATAAGGACGGAGAAAGAATTCCGCTTACAATTTGTGATTATAATAGAGAGAAAGGAACTGTAACTATTGTATTCCAGATAGTAGGTGCAGAGTCTTTAAGAATTTCAAGACTTCAGACAGGAGATGCGTTGCATGATTTTGTTGGTCCGCTTGGATGTCCTTCAGAGTTAGTTCATGAGGATAAGGCTGAGCTTGCAAAGAAGAAGATTCTTTTCGTTGCAGGTGGTGTTGGTACTGCACCTGTATATCCACAGGTTAAGTGGTTACATGAGAATGGTTTTGCGGCAGATGTTATCGTTGGTGCTAAGAATAAGGATTTATTGATTCTTGAGGATGAGATGAAGGCTGTTGCAGGTAATCTTTATATTACAACAGATGACGGTTCTTACGGAAGAAAGGGTATGGTAACACAGACAATTCAGGAGCTTGTTGATGCAGGTAATCAGTATGATTTGTGTGTAGCTATCGGACCTATGATTATGATGAAGTTTGTTTGTAAATTAACAAAGGAATTAAATATTCCTACAATCGTTAGCTTGAATCCGATTATGGTAGATGGTACAGGTATGTGCGGTGCTTGCCGTGTTACTGTAGGAGACCAGGTTAAGTTTGCTTGTGTTGATGGTCCTGAGTTTGATGGTCATCTTGTAAACTTTGATGAAGCTATGAAGCGTCAGCAGATTTATAAGACTGCTGAGGGTAGAGCTATGTTAAAAGAACAGGAAGGTGATACACATCACGGCGGATGTGGACACTGCGGAGGTGACGAATAATGGACGTTTTAAAGAAGGTACCTGTCAGAGAGCAGGAAGCAGAAGTAAGAGCAAAGAATTTTGACGAGGTTTGTCTTGGATATAACAAGGAAGAGGCTATGGAAGAGGCTTCTCGTTGTATTAATTGTAAGAATGCAAAGTGTGTACAGGGATGTCCTGTATCTATCAATATTCCTGCATTTATTGAGCAGGTTAAGCTTGGTAATATTGAGGAGGCTTATCAGATTATCAGCCAGTCTTCAGCATTACCCGCTGTTTGCGGACGTGTATGTCCTCAGGAGAGCCAGTGTGAGGGTCAGTGTATCAGAGGTATCAAGGGTGAGCCTATTTCTATCGGTAAGCTTGAGAGATTCGTTGCTGACTGGGCTAGAGAGAATGGTATTAAGCCAACACCTGCAGCTGAGAAGTTAGGTAAGAAAGTTGCAGTTATCGGTTCAGGTCCTGCAGGTCTTACATGTGCAGGAGACCTTGCTAAGCTTGGTTATGATGTTACAATCTTCGAAGCATTACATGAGGCAGGCGGAGTGTTAGTATACGGTATTCCTGAGTTCAGACTTCCAAAGGAAGCTGTAGTTGCTAAGGAAATCGAGAACGTTGAGTCTCTTGGTGTTAAGATTGAGAAGAATGTTATCATCGGTAAGTCAATTACAATTGATGAGTTAATTGAGGAAGAGGGCTTTGAGGCTGTATTTATCGGTTCAGGTGCAGGTCTTCCTAAGTTCATGGGTATTCCGGGAGAGAATGCAAACGGCGTATTCTCAGCAAATGAGTACTTAACAAGAAGCAATCTTATGAAAGCATTCAATGAAGATTCTAAGACTCCTATTATGAGAGGTAAGAAGGTTGCAGTTGTAGGCGGCGGTAATGTAGCTATGGATGCTGCCAGAACAGCACTTCGTTTAGGAGCAGAGGTTCATATTGTTTATAGAAGAAGTGAAGAGGAGCTTCCGGCAAGAGTAGAAGAAGTACATCACGCTAAGGAAGAAGGAATCATCTTCGATTTATTAACTAACCCAATCGAAATCGTTGAAGACGAGAATAACTGGGTTAAGGGTATGAAGTGTGTACGTATGGAGCTTGGCGAGCCAGATGCATCAGGAAGAAGACGTCCTGTTGAGGTAGAGGGTAGTGAGTTCGAGATGGAGCTTGATACAGTAATTATGTCTCTTGGTACATCACCTAATCCATTGATTTCTTCTACAACAGAAGGTTTGGAGACTAACAAGTGGAAGTGTATCGTTGCAGATGAAGAGTTCGGTATGACATCTAAGGAAGGTGTATTTGCCGGTGGTGATGCTGTAACAGGTGCAGCTACAGTTATTCTTGCTATGGGTGCAGGTAAGGCTGCAGCGAAGGGTATTCACAAGTATCTTTCAGAGAAATAATTGATTGCGTTTAAGACAGAATAAAAGTACAGAAGGCGAAAGGGGTTATGAGCTATGCCATGGTGTCCAAAATGTAAATGTGAATATAGAGAAGGGATTACAACCTGTGTAGACTGTAAGGTTGATTTAGTAGAAGATTTACAGGCTGTTAAGGAGGAAGAAGAGAAGGTAATTAATCCGTATGAGGAATATGTTACTGAGGTTACTCCGGAGGATGTAGTACAGGCTAGAGGTACAGTTAAGGTTTATCACAATAATAAGTCAAAGGCAGAGGATTTCAAGAGTTCTGCTTATACATTATTGATTGTAGGTATTCTAGGTATTGCTGCAATTGTTTTAATTGAGCTTGGAATTATTCCGTTTCATATGGCTTCACCTGGCAAGTACATTACCTATGGTGTAATGGGAGCGCTCTTCTTGATTTTCATTGTTATGGGTATCAGTTCTTTTGGTTCTGCTAAGAAGTATGCTAGTGAAGCTAAGAAAGAAGATGATTTAACTTCACAGATTAGAAGCTGGGTGTTAGAGAATGTAACTAAGGAGTATATTGTTCAGAAGTCAGGTGTTCCAGCAGGTATGCCTGAAGAGATGAAATACTTCCGTTATTTTGCAATCTTAAAGTCTGCGATTGCAGAGGAGTTTGGCGTATTAGATGCATCTTACTTAGAGTCTTTAAGTGAAGAGCTATATGCAGAGATTTTCGAGGAGGCTTAATATTTAATATGAATATTACGCTGATTACTGTTGGTAAGATTAAGGAAAAATATTATAGAGATGCAATTGATGAATATGCTAAGCGTCTTTCTAGATATTGTAAGCTGGAGATTGTAGAGGTTGCAGACGAGAAGACACCCGATAATGCATCTGAGACTGTGGAGCTTCAGATTAAGGAAAAGGAAGCGGCACGTATTATGAAGTATGTGAAGGATGATACTTATCTGATTGCGCTTGCAATTGAAGGTAAGAAGTTAGATTCTGTACAGTTTGCGAACAAGTTAGAGCAGCTTGGGATACAGGGAAACAGCAATATTGCATTTGTTATCGGTGGTTCCTTAGGCTTACATCCGACAGTGATGAAGAGAGCGGATTATAAGCTTAGTTTCTCAGATATGACGTTTCCGCATCAGCTTATGAGAGTGGTGCTGTTGGAGCAGATATATCGGTGCTATCGTATTATCAACGGTGAGCCGTATCATAAGTAGTATAAAGGATAAAATAGTATAGTAAGAAAATGTTAAAAGGATGGTAATTGTGCCATCCTTTTAATTATGTACATAAGTCTGTTTGGGACAATGTCGTTAAATTAAGGATGTGGAATACAAATATAATTAAGATATTTCAAAATGCATTTGCTTATATTTTTGGCATTACAAATACAGCAACTACTAGGAGATAACAGCTTTGTTTTGACCATTTCTTTTTGACTTTATTTAAATGCTGATTGGTTTAATTCGATTTTTCAAATCTGTTTTTAAATTCTTTATATTTGCTTTCAATACCTCAACGCAGATAATATAACTCAGAACATTTTTCTGTATTCAATTGATGAGGCATTATATTTGTAACCAAATATTCCGTAGTACTGTCAGTTAATGGAATACGCATGCTTTTTAATATAAGAGAGATCTTATCATTAGAAACAAGGTACATCTAAAAGCAATTTTCTAAAATATATATAATTTATGAAAAAGAATACATAGTATATTGCATAAAAATGCAAAATATGTATAATTATAGAGGTGAATTTATGTAAACTAAATATTGCCATGCACAAATTGAGCAGAAGCAACAAGCATCCAAACAATCATATTTTTTAGAGAGAGGAGAGAATGCGAAGAAATAATATTTATGCATTGAGGACATTAGAAGAGGGAATCGGATTTTATTGATTGTAATTGGGAGAGATGAATATAGAGAGAAAGGACTGTAAAGATGAAAAAGATAATCAGAAGGATTCTGGCATACATATTAATATGGATTATTTGCGTTAGTGCTGTTGATGTTAATGTGTTTGCACAGGAAAATATGGCGGTAGAATATGCTGAAGATGAGAATTCAGTAGCTGTTGGAGGTTTAACAACAGAAGTGGAGGAAACAACTACAACAGAAGTTGAAGAGATAACAACGGAAGTAGAGGAAGAGTCTACAACAGAGGTTGAAGAAACCACAACGGAAGTAGAGGAAGAGACCGCAACAGAGGTTGAAGAAACCACAACGGAAGTAGAGGAAGAGTCTACAACAGAGGTTGAAGAAACCACAACGGAAGTAGGGGAAGAGTCTACAATAGAGGTTGAAGAAACCACAACGAAAGCAGAGGAAGAGACCGCAACAGAGGTTGAAGAAACCACAACAGAAATAGAAGAAACTTTAACTGTTGAGAGTGAAGAGAATACATGGGATGGCATAACTACAAAAAATATATATGAAACAAGTGATTATAGAGTTATATTCTCATTAGATTCCTATTGGGAAGGTGGATATAATGCAAATATTATAATAGAAAATATAAGTAATACTGTTATAGAAAACTGGTATTTAAAATATGATTTTGCAAATGCGATTTCTAACATCTGGAATGCAGAGATTTATAGCTATGAGGCAGGAGCGTATGTCATTAAAAATGCAGGCTGGAATCAAGATATAGCAGCGGGAAGTCAAATTCAGTATGGATTTAGCTCGAATGAGAATTTTATAGAATTTCCACAAACATATGAGTTGATGGGAGAGTATGGAAGTGTACAAGATGATGAGTGCTCGATAGAGTATTATTTAGATAGTGATTGGGGCGACGGTTTCACCGGAAGGATATCAATTACTAATAATTCGGATCAGATTTTTGAAGATTGGATGTTGGAATTTGAGTTTGCTAGAGAGATTACAGAAATTTGGAATGGTGTTATTTCTGAGCATGATGGAGCTTATTATGCAATTACAAATGCTGGTTATAATGCAAATATTAATCAAGGAGAGACTATAAGTTTTGGTTTTAAAGGAACGTATGGTGATATAACGGATGAACCGTTTGGTTTCCAATTATCTCAAGTAAAGTATGTGCAAGAGAATGACGATTTTGATGCTATTTTAGCTGAAGTCGAAGAATATAGGAAAAAAGCAGAAGAAAGTATTAACAATTGGGAAATTCCAGATTTTCCGGTCGTACAAAGAGAATTTAGAGATATTCTGAAAAATGCTGAAACGTTTTATTATAATGGGCGTGAATATGAAAGCTCAGAGCAGTATGTAGAAGCTAAGAGCGCATATCAAGATACTTGGATGTATCTGGAGCAGAATAGAAATAAACTTGATGATATAAATACGTTAATAGCAGAACTGCGTTCCAATCCGGAAGCGGATTATGATGGTGACCTATTATTGAATGGATTTGAAATGGATGCTTTCTGTGGATACTTGGACCCGTTTAATAATGATACAGATGGAGATGGATTAAGCGACGGAGAAGATGATTACGATCTCGACGGTCTATCAAATTATGAAGAACAGAGATTTGGTACTAGTCCAATTAATGCTGATACGGACGAAGGTAGTATGAGCGACAAGAGAGAAATTGAACTTGGATTGAATCCGACAAATCCAGAAGATGATAATGTCGCTATGAAACAGAACATAATATCAGAGGAGACTGGTGTAAGTGTTCAGATTTTGGCAGAAGGTGATGCAGAAGGAAAGATTTATATAGATATAGCAGAGACATGTATTGACTCAGAATATGCAATTTCTCCTTTTTATGAAATTAATGCGGATGTTAAATTTAGCACAGCACAGATAACGATCCCTGTTGATTTATCTGATATACCAGAGGATGATTATGACAAGTTGTATATTGTATACTATGATGAAGATTTAGGCGGATTCATACCTCTAGAGAATTCAAAAGTTGATGTATCTAATAGTTCTGTAAGTGCTACAACAAATCACTTTTCTTTATATGCAGTTTTTTATGTGAAAAACTGGGGGACATACTTTAATGTGCCGTTAAATCAACCAAAAAGAACAACTGAGGATCAATTTAATTTGGTTGATATTATGTTTGTTATTGACTCTTCAGGAAGTATGAGTTGGAATGATTCCAATGATTATAGAAAAACTGCTGCAAAGGCTTTTGTAGATGCATTGTTGCCAGGAACGCAAGTTGGAGTTGTTGTTGGTGATAGAGCAGGTGTTGTTGATTTTGATTCGTATGCAGTATTAAGGCAGCCGTTGACGGATGACTTTGAGGCAGTAAAAAAAGCAATAGATGCTATTGATGATAATGGCGGAACTAATATTGGTGCAGGAGTAAAGATTGCTAATGATGAATTAATCAGTAATAGCGAAGAAGAGCGATTAAAAATTGAGATTTTATTAACTGACGGTTCGGGAAGTTATAGTTCGTCGTATACGACAGAAGCAATCAATAACGGTATTGTCATTTATACTATTGGGTTGGGAAGTGGTGTGAATTCTTCTCTGCTGTCGCAAATTGCTGCGGCAACGGGCGGACAGTATTTCCATGTTGATAATGCGAGTGAATTACCAGTTGTTTATGATAGAATAAAAGATGTTACAATTGTAGTGCAAGATACTGATAAGGATGGAATTCCAGATTCTTTAGAAACTGAAGGAATGCGAGTTGGTTTGTTGAACTCGGAACTGGTATATACTGACCCTGAGGATCCGGATTCTGATGATGATGGTCTTCTGGATGGAGAAGAGATTGATGTTAGTAATATATCAAAAATTTCATTATTTGGATATGAACTTGAATGGTATAAGATGATTTGTAACCCAAATGAAAATGATACTGATGGGGACAGGTTAACAGATTATGAAGAACTTAAAGAATATAATTCGAATCCGAAAAAAAGACACTCGGATAGTGACAATTTGGATGATTTTACGGAATGTATTGATTTTTATACAGATCCAAACTTAGAGGATACAGATGGCGATGGTTTTGATGATTATTATGAGTGCACAGATACTAGATACAATCCTGTTGTTTTTGATACTGTAGTTAAATCGGATGGCCAATATATTATTGCTAAAAATCAGTCTTTGGCTGGTAGGCTTCATATTCAATCTCCAATTGTGGTAAATGAGGGGATTGCGTTAACACTTAAAAATATTGATAAAATAGTAGTTGAAGACTTAGCCAGTCGCATGCGTTATGAAAGCAGTATTTTTAGAATATATGGAGAGTTGATTGCATCAGATGATTCAAGCAAACAATTAGAATATGATGGAGAAGATTTGTGGACGGGAGTATTCGTCGATGAAAACGGAAAAGCAGATTTAAATAAGTTCACTATATCTGGAATGGAGTATGCATTATACATTTATGGTGGAGATTTAGATATTACAAACTCCAATATTAAAAGTTGTTATCAGGGAATAGAAGCAACTGATGGTGCAGTTGTTAACGTATCAGATACTTATTTTCGAGCTATTGATGATACGAATGTTTTTGGTGATTTAGCAGTACGCGTTATTGGTGGAAAAGAGTATTTTCATAGTGGCGGAAAAATAGATGAATTTGCAACTGGAATTGTATTGATTTGCAATGAAAATGAAAGTAAAATTAAAAATGTAGAGATTAAAAATGGAGATACGGGCATTTATATTGACGCATCTAAAGTTAATATATCAAATGTAACATTTGATAAGAATAGCATAGGTATAGATGCAACAGGACATTCCACGAATGTGTATTTAGAAAACAGTAATGTATGGGATTCTTCAGCTTATGGCGTAAGAATGAGTAAACAGGCAGTTGTTTATACATACAATAATGCATTTTATGGAAATGGTATTGATATTAAGAATGAATTCTTGAAAGAAATGCTTCTTTCGTTAGTGACTAGTTTGATTCCGTATGCTGGTGATGGAACGGATTTGTTTAGTAGTATATATGGAAGAGATGTATTTACAGATGAATCACTAAGCGCCTTTGAAAGAGGGCTTGGTTTCTTGTGTCTTGGAGAGTTGAGAAGAGTAGACGATGTTATTGATGCTACTAAAATTGCTGAAAAATTGCCGAATGGGGTAAAATATCTTGACGTAGCAGCATCCTTGACAACAAGGTATGGCGACGATTTGGTTACATTGCTAAATAAATGTGATAGTAAAACGGCAGATTTAGTGCTTGAAATGGCTCAGAAACATGGCGATAGTTTTGTGGAAATCTTCTTAAAGTATAGTGATGAAGGGGTAGAGTTATTAGCTTCAAAGCACGGTCGTGAAGCGATTGATGTGATTGCAAAACTTGGCGATGATGGTATTAGAGCTTTAAAATTCAATGATGAACTATTATCAAAATATTCTAAACTTGACAATATTGAAAAATTTGCTGCTGAAACGGCAACATTAGCAAAAGAGTTGAACTGTAAAGGATTTACATCAAGAAACTATTTGGACGTGATGAAGAAATCTTTTGGATGGAAAACTAGTAAAAAGTTAGGAGATACTTTGCAGGCGCATCATATTTTCCCTGAAAAGTTTTTTGGTGAAGGTGCAGATTATGCGAATTTGTTGAAGGATGCTGGGATAAGCTACTGTGATCCAAGATTGTTAGTCTGGTATGATAAATCTACTCATTTGTCTAATGCATTAAAGTATAATGACGATATATATGAGGTTATTGAAAGATATAAAGATAATTTGCCTGAATTAATTAAAGGAATAAGAGAGGTGGCACGACGATATGGATTTGAACCCAAATTTTAATGAATTATATTATATCAGGTTGAAAAGTGTGCGGGGGCGATTTGTGGTTATGCCCGAAAAATATGATGGGATATCTACGGATGAATTGTGTGGATATAAATATGGAAGATTTCCAAATGGCAGACCCACTATATTTGTACAGTCTGTTGGTAATGAGAAGACAAAGCGAGATCTTATCATACCAAGTGCTATGAACTTTAATTTGTTTCATAATAGAATAATTGATATTTTTACAGAAAAAGGTTTTACAGGATGGGAGTCTTACCCAGTAAAGGTTTTATGTAAAAATGGAGATGTAGATGAGAATTATCATGCATTTATAGTGAAGGGTTCATGTGGAGCTTATGATATAAAGAAAAGCAAGGTAATTGATTATACGGTCGATAATGGTGGTTTTATTTTGCGAGAAAAGAGATATCAAGGAATGTTTTTTGATCCTAAATCATGGGATGACACTGATGTGTTTGTGATGAAAGATACATGGATAACGATTGTTAAAGAGCCAGTTATGAAGGAATTAGAAAGATTAAAAGTAAAGCTTAATATGACAAGGTTATCAGAGTATCTTCTTGTGGATAAGGTTGAGTAAAGTATATGGTTAGAGAATTCTAATCTGTGCTTCAAACAGAAATACCGGTGAATTTTTACATTCACCGGTGCTTCTTTTGCCCCCAAAAGTAAGATGGAATTAATATTCGTTATTGATACTTAGAGCTATTTAAGTTCTTGAAATGTCTCGGAAACATGGCGATAATTTTGTGGAAATCTTTTTAAAGTATAGTGCTTTATTACAAACAATAACAATTTTAGATAACGATATTGTTAAATTGATAGATGGAATGAGAGAGGTGGCACGTAAATATGGATTCGAACCTAAATTTTGATGAGTTGTATGCAGTTATGCTAAAAATAACAGGTGCACAGTTTATGGCGATGCCGAAGAATCATAAGGAGGTTTCTTTAGATGAGTTGCGCGGATATCTGGAAGGAAAGTTCCCGAATGGAAAACCAATAGAGTTCATACAAACATCAGGAAATGCAGCTAGGAAACCAGACCTAATTATTCCGAGTTCTTTGGGATGGACATTGTATCATAAAAATTTGATTCAACTATTTGCAGAAAAGGGGTTTACTGGTTGGGAGTCTTATCCAGTAAAAGTTTTTTGCAAAAATGGCGAGGTGAATGAGGATTACCATGCGTTTAGTGTCAAAGGAGTATGCGGTCATTATGATGTGAAGAGAAGTGAAATAATTGATTATACGGCAGACAATGGTGGATTTATCTTGCGTGAAAAGAGATATCTTGGAATGTATTTTGATTCGAAGTCATGGGATGGTACAGATATTTTTATGATGGAGAATACAACAAGAATTATTGTAACAGAACCGGTAATGCAGGAACTTAAAAGGCGGAAAGCAAAAGTTAATATGACGAGGTTATCGGAACAACTCCTGCTAGATAAAGTTGAGTAAAGTATATGGATTGAATAAATATTTGCTATGGATACTTAGAGCTATTGCAAGAAGGATGAATTATCCTTTGATGCTATGGCTCCTTTTTGTTATACTATATTATAGAGAATGTAATACTAGGGGGAATAGGCATGAGAATGTATGATTTAATCATAAAAAAGCGAAATGGTGGAGTTCTGAGTAATGATGAAATTATTTATATGATAAATGAATATACATCTGGTAATATTCCTGATTACCAGATGTCTGCTATGATGATGGCAATTTTCTTCCGGGGGATGACGGAGGATGAGACGCTTGCACTTACCATGGCGATGGCACATAGTGGCGACATGCTGGACCTGAGTGATATTCGTGGAATTAAGGTTGATAAGCATTCAACAGGAGGTGTCGGTGATAAGACTTCGCTTGCATTGACTCCGATGGTGGCAGCATTGGGAGTTCCTGTTGCAAAGATGAGTGGTAGAGGCTTAGGGCATACAGGAGGAACCATAGATAAGCTTGAAAGTTTTGAGGGTTTTTCGACAGGGATTAGCGAAGAGCAGTTTAAGGAAAATGTGAATCGTGTTGGTGTTTCTATCATGGGACAGACGGCGGACTTGGCACCGGCAGATAAGAAATTATATGCGTTGCGAGATGTTACTGCAACGGTAGATAATATGTCATTGATTGCGTCATCAATTATGAGTAAGAAGCTCGCAGCGGGAGCTGATGCTATTGTGTTGGATGTTAAAACGGGTAGCGGTGCTTTTATGAAGACAGAGGAAGATTCCTTTGCTTTGGCAAAAGAAATGGTAAGGATTGGAAATGGTGCGGGCAGAAGAACAGTTGCGGTGATTTCTGATATGGACCAGCCATTAGGATATGCGGTAGGGAATGCATTGGAGGTAAAGGAAGCGATAGATACATTAAAGGGAAATGGTCCGAAGGACTTTATGGAGCTTTGTCTGACACTTGGTTCTTATATGGTGGTTGCGGCAAATAAGGCATCAACAGTAGAAGAAGCAAGAGAGAAACTTGTGACAGTGATAGAGAATGGTAAGGCTTTGGAGAAACTGGCTGATTTTGTTGAAGCACAGGGTGGAAACAGAGAGCAGGTATATCATTCTGAAAGATTGCCAAAAGCAAGTATTGTTGAAGATATTCCGGCTCCAAAGACCGGATATATTGAAAAAATAATTTGTGATGAGATTGGGATTTGTTCTCTTATACTGGGTGGAGGAAGAGAGACAAAGGAGAGTGAGATTGATTTGTCAGTTGGTCTCGTGTTAAAAAAGAAGGTGGGTGATTATATTTCGGAAGGGGAAGCACTTGCCGAAATACACGCTAATGATAGGGAAAAGCTGGAAGCTGCAAAGCGAAGATTCCTTGCGGCATATCATATAAGTGATAATGCTGTCGCAAAGAAAAAGCTGATAAAAGGCATTGTAACAGAATAATCGGCATACAATGGAGTGTGGAATTTCTACACTCCATTTTTATATGATGTAGTCTGCAAAGCCGGAGTACATTTACATCATGGAGGAGATAGGGAGATGAGGATGATATTGTATGAAAAAACCGGAAAATCTTAGTATAAGTGAGCGTTTCGCCGATACATTTGCACTTCCAAAGGATTTGATTGCAAATGAAACGCTTATACATATGATAGGTGGCAAGGATTTATATATAGAAAACTATAAGGGAATTCTGGCATATTCAGGTTGTGAAATTGTGATTAAGGGGTATTGCTGTAAAATTGTGATTTGTGGCAGATGCTTGTCAATTGCTTATTATTCGGACGAGGATATGAAAGTTTCAGGAGTGGTTCAGGAAGTGAAGATAATGAAATAAAGTTGAGGTGTAAGCTTGGTACATAGATTAAGATATTACATAAAAGGTTATGTAAGGGTGCTGTTAAAGGGGAATGAAATTCTTAGATTTTTTAATATGTGTAAGAGTCATGGGATTCTTTTGAGAAATATTACACATGAGGAGGAAGGGGTGTGCTGTGATGTCTTTATAAAGGATTTGTTTTCGGTACGGCCATTGCTTAAGAAAACTTGTACGAGAATGAAGGTAGTAAAGAAGGTCGGAGTCCCTTTCTTATTGCAGAAGTTAAGAGAGCGGCTGTGTTTTTGCTTGTGCCTTTTTGGATGTCTGGTTCTGTTGAATGCGGTAGATGGCTATGTATGGGCAATTGAGTATATAGGAAACAGTCGGATTAGTAATGATGAGTTAAAGGATTTTATAGAGCTTCAAAATATATATTATGGAATGCCAAAAGAAGATTTGCAAATGGAGGAATTAGAAAAAAATCTAAGGAAGGAATTCCCGATTGTAACGTGGACATCTATCTATTTGGAGGGTACGAAACTTTGTGTAGAAATAAAGGAAAATAATATAAATCAATATGAGGAGGAAATGGTGTCGGTTGGAAGTAATCTTGTTGCGACAGAGGCAGGAACAATTACATCGATTATAACAAGAAGCGGAGTTCCTAAGGTGAAAGCAGGAGATGCAGTGGAAGAGGGACAAATATTAGTTGAAGGACTTGTGCCGGTATACGATGAAGCACTCACTGTGATTGACTATCAGGTCTATGACGCGGATGCGGATGTTTATTTGAATACAATGATACCCTATTCGGACCATGTTGAACGAAGTTATTCTGTCATGGAATATACAGGAAGAGTACAAAATTGTTTTTTTATGGAAGCAGGAGGCAAACGCTATGAGATACCTGGTTTTATGAAAAATTTTGAATTATACGAAAAAATCTCTCAAAAATGGCAATCCTCAATATTAAAAGATATTTATTTGCCCTTTTTTTATGGAACAGTTGTCTATAAAGAATATCAGTTATGTTATCTGGAACATGATTCAAATGAGTTGGAAACTATATTGCATAATAATTTTCGACATTTTATGGAAACTTTAGAGGGAAAAGGGGTTCAAATTATTGAAAAAAATGTTAAAATAAGTAATGATACAGAAAGTATGTATTTAAAGGGTGAACTCCTTGTAAATAAAAAAACAGGAGCAAGGGGAGCAATTGATTCAGTTCTTTTAGAATCGCTTGCAGATAAGGATATATTGGAAGGTGCATCAGATGCACAGGAGGAGTAAGAAGTGGGAGATTATCAGGTTGGAATGCAGATAGCAGCTGAACATATGCAGAATATTTTTGGCGGCTATGATACCTATGTTAAGAAGATAGAGGATGATTTGGATGTTATCATTACGGATAGAAATGGCGAGGTTCGCATTACAGGTGAGCAGGAAGCTGTGAAGAAGGCAGTAAAGCTGATGCAGGACCTTGTAGAGCTTTCAAAGCGCGGCAATCAGATACAGGAACAGAATGTAAATTATGGTTTAGAGCTTGCAAAAGAAGATGACGACCAGTCTTTGCTGGATATTGATACAGAGTGTATATGTCATAGTATCAGTGGAAAGCCGATTAAGCCAAAGACTAAGGGACAGCTTGATTATATCAATGCGATTCGTAAGAATATGATTGTATTTGGACTTGGACCGGCAGGAACAGGTAAGACTTATCTTGCCATGGCGATGGCGATTACAGCGTTTAAGAACCATGAGGTGGAGAGAATTATTCTGACTCGTCCGGCGATTGAAGCAGGAGAGAAGTTGGGATTTCTGCCGGGAGATTTACAGAGTAAGGTAGACCCCTATTTAAGACCATTATATGATGCCTTATATCAGATTATGGGAGCAGACAGCTTTCAGAAGAATATGGAAAAGGGGTTGATTGAGGTTGCGCCATTAGCTTATATGCGAGGACGAACCTTAGATAATGCCTATATCATATTGGATGAGGCACAGAATACGACACCTGCGCAGATGAAGATGTTTTTGACACGTATCGGCTTTGGTTCCAAGGTTATTATTACAGGTGATGCGTCTCAGAAGGATTTGGCAGTGGGCACACAGTCCGGTTTGGATGTGGCAGAGAAGGTCTTAGGTAAGATTAATGATATTGCTTTTATCCGCATGACGAGCAGAGATGTTGTAAGACATCCATTGGTACAAAAGATTGTTAAGGCTTATGAGGTATATGAGAGTAATGAACTGAAGAAGCAGTCAAGAGGCCAGGAAAGCTTTTCGAAAGCCGGACGTAATAAGAAACCAAGATAAAAGGGGTATATAACTGATGAAGAAGGAAGAAGCAAAATGGCTTAAGGTTGTATGGATGATTTTGCTGCTTGTAGTGTCTGTGGTATTAACAGCAGGAGCAGCATATCTGTACGGTAAGACATTTCGAGATATATTTTTGCTTTTTATAGTGACAACAGCATGTTATGGAGCTGTGATTTTTTCGTTTGTGCAGTCCTATGTATTAGGTAAGCTGCATTATGAGAATGGTAAGCATTTTGGCAGGTTTGCGATTCTGTTTATGATAGGTGTTGGAGCAAGCTGTGCATTTCCGCTTCTACCTACCAGTGGTTGGGTATTTGCAGTATTTGCATTGGCATTTACCTTGTTTTCCAATACTGCAACAGGCATGATTGCATATGCAGGTGTTTTGGGTCTGTGTGTGTATTTGGCAAATGCTAATATACTGACGTTTTTGATGTATTTTCTACTGGGGGCAATATTTGCGGTTCTTTTTGAGCATTTGGATGAGAACTTCAAGACAGGAAGCTCTATGTTTGTTGCTGTACTGTTATATGCCTGCTCGTTGATAGGAAGTGTGGTATTCCAGAGTACAGGAGCTTTGGATTTTGAACAGTTTATGATGCCGATTATTAATATTTTTATTACCTTTATTTTGGTAATGTTTGTTTTGCGATTATATTGCGCAAAGGGTATTGATAAGGAAAAGGGACGTTATCTGGATATTAATGACCAGGAGTTTGCTTTGATTGCAAAGTATAAGGAACTGGATGAAGCGGCATATTACAATGCCATTCATACAGCATATTTTGCAGAGAAGATAGCACGTACACTTCATATGGATGTGGATGTAGCAAAGGCCGGGGCATATTATCATAAGATTATGGTGTTGGAGTGCAAGAATGAGGAGAAATCATTGGAGGAGCTTTGTAAGCAGTATAAGTTTCCGCCGATGGCACAGCGTATCTTGCAAGAATACATTCATAAGACAGAGAAGATTCGAATGAGAGAAACAGCAGCTGTGTTATTGGCAGATGCGGTAGTGTCGTCAATTACATATTTGTCGGCAAAAGAGCAGAAAACAGATGTAGACTATGGTAAGATTGCGGGGGCAATTATGAAGCGTAAGATAGACACCGGAGTCTTGAACCATAGTGAATTATCCCTTCGCGATATCCGCGAGATGGAGAAAATATTTACAGGAGAGAAGCTGTATTATGACTTTTTACGTAGAGAATGAGTGTGAAAAAGAGCTTCCGTTTCATGTGGAAGAGGTAGTTGAGAAAGTAATTAATCAGGCATTGGATAGTGAGGACTGTCCTTATGAGGTGATGGTATCGGTTACCCTTACGGATAATGAAGGGATTCATCAGCTGAATAAGGAGTTTCGAGATATTGACAGACCTACAGATGTTTTGTCATTTCCTAATGTTGATTATGAGGCTCCGGCTGATTTTAGCGGTATTGAGGATTATGTTGAGGACTATTTTGACCCGGAGACAGGTGAGCTTTGTCTTGGTGATATTGTAGTTTCTGTTGATAAGGTATATGAGCAGGCAGAAAGCTATGGGCATGCACCACTTAGAGAGTTTGCTTTTTTAGTGGCTCATAGTATGCTTCATCTGCTTGGATATGACCATATGGAAGAAGAGGAAGCAAAGGTAATGGAACGTAAGCAGGAGGAGATTCTGACTGTTCTTGGCATTACCAGATAGTAGATTTTGCAGAAGGAGACATAGTGGGGTGAGTATGAAAAAGAAAAATAATTTAGTCCTACAAGGCAGTATTCTTGCAATAGCAGGTATTATTGCCAGATTGATTGGTCTTCTTAGAAGAATTCCATTAACGAATATTATCGGAAATGTAGGTAATTCATATTATTCAACAGCATATGCAATTTACAATATTATGCTGATTATATCTTCATACAGTTTACCGCTTGCGGTTTCTAAGTTAGTATCAGCTAGATTATCAAAGCATCAATACAAAAATGCACAAAAGGCTTTTTATTGTGCAATGGCTTTTGCGATAGTTTCCGGAGGAAGTGCATTTGCAGCAGTAGAAATATTTGCAGACTGGATTGCTAATCAATTTGTGATGACCCCGATGAGTGCAATGGCGCTTAAGGTATTAGGGCCTGCGTTATTGATTGTATCTGTTATGGGAGTATTCAGAGGCTATTTTCAGGGTATTGGAACTATGATGCCGACAGCGGTATCGCAGATTATTGAGCAGATTTTTGTAGTGATAGTTAGTCTTGCAGGTGCCATGGTGCTCTTTGGAAGGGGCGAAAAGGTAGGTGCGCTTCTTCATAATGAGAATTATGCACCGGCATATGGTGCAGCTGGTGCGTCGCTTGGACCGGTTGTAGGAGCGATTGTTGGACTTGGATTCCTGGTGCTTGTCTATATGGCATATCGGCCTAAGGTAAAGTATTTGGTGCGCAAGGATGTGAATTCCAAAGAAGAAAGCTATAGCACAGTTTTGCGTATTATGTTATTGACGATTGTACCAGTGCTATTAAGTACTACAGTATATAATATTAGTGAATTTATTGATATTAGAATTTATAATCAGGTAATGATTGAAAAAGGCTTTGCAGAGGTTAAGGATGATTATTGGGGTGTGTATACAGGCCAATATAAAATTTTAATTAATGTACCTTTAGCACTTGCAAATGCGATGTGTTCTTCAGTGGTTCCTGTTTTAACGGGACTATTGGTGAAAAGTCAGTTAAAGGATATTGAGCAGAAAATTAATCAGGCAATGCGTTTTACCATGATGATAACCATACCGAGTGCAGTGGGACTTGCGGTGCTTGCAAGTCCGATTATTAGCATGCTTTTCCCTGATAAGGGTGATTTAGCAGTTAATTTTCTACAGATTGGTTCTATATCGGTTGTATTTTTGTCTATGTCAACATTGACAAATGGTGTATTACAAGGAATTAACAAGGTAAATGTGCCGGTTATTCATTCGGCAATCGCTTTGGTCATTCATGTTGCTGTTTTGTATCTGATGTTGCAGATGGATATGGGGATTGAAGGTGTTATATATTCTAATATTGTATTTGCGGTTATCATGTGTGTCTTAAATGCATTGGCGATTCGCAGAGAAATCCATTTTCATCAGGAATGGGTTCGCACTTTTGTGATACCATTTGTAAGTGCATTGATTATGGGTGGTGTAATTTTGGGCTTAAGCAAGCTGTTGACACAATTTATGGGCAATATACTTTCTGTTATTGTATGTATTTTGGTGGGCGTGGTTGTTTACTTCGTAGCATTGATTCTTTTAAAGGGATTGACGGAGACAGATATGAAGAGCATGCCGGGAGGTAGAACGCTTCTCACCATTGCGAAGAAGTGTAAGCTCATGTAATGATGTTTTTAATTGAATAAAATATGAAAAATAAGCTGATACTATGTTCGTAAGTTTACTAGAATAAGGAGACCGGTTATGAAACTTGGATATAGAATCGGCTTGTTTTTACTTTTGACATTGATTGCAATTGTATTGTTTCTTTTGTTATGGAAGCGGCAGGGAATGGACGGGCAATCGCAAATGGGGATACAGCCGGAAATGGAAAGTTTGGAAGAAATGCAGGAATTGCAACCTGAAAATATTGAAATCGGACCTTCGCAGGCGCAAAATTTCAATGAACTGACTACCTGTAACACAATATGTGTTTATGAGAATCTGGATAGAAGCAATAATCAAATTACTTTGGTGGAGGAAAAGCTTCCGGGAAAGTATATTGATATGAATAGAGAAGAGTTGGAGGCAGCATTGGAAGAGGATAGTCGTGTTTTAACTTTGGAGGAGAGGGAGAAAGGTTTTTGTTCGCAAACACTTGTTGCCTTTTCCGGTGAAAAAGTAAAAATTGTAAGAGTATATGATACTTCTGTGGAGGAAACAGGCTTTTATTTAATGGCAATCGACCATTATGTTTGGGTGTATAAGATGGATAAAAGTACATTGTATTTTAAAACTGACTTGATGCTGGAGGAGCTTCCGAAAAAGCTGCAGGAAGAAATTGTAAATGGAAAATATATGGCAAGTGAAGAGGCAATATATAATTTTTTGGAATCCTATAGCAGTTAAAGCTAAGGAATAGAATATGCGGATGAGTATTTGTAAAGAAGACAAATCTATGCTAAGATAAAGCGTACAAAATACGAAAGGAGTAACACGCAGTATGAATAAGAAAAATGTAGTGATAATTGGCGGCGGAGCGGCAGGTATGATGGCTGCGATTACAGCGTCAAAAGAAGGTGCTGCGGTTACCATATTAGAGCATAAGGACAGGGTTGGTAAGAAGATTCTTATGACCGGTAACGGTAAATGTAATTTGACCAATATGAGCGATATCCAAGGTAAGTATTACGGAGAGGATATTGCGAAGATAGAGGCGTGTATTAAGAGTTTTGATGCGAAAGCGACCAGAAGCTTTTTCCAAGAAATTGGGTTATATACAAAGGAAAAGAGAGATGGAGGCGTGTATCCTGTGTCGGAGCAGGCTTCGAGTGTTTTGGACGTGCTTCGTTTAACCTGCGAGCATATGCAGATTCGTATGATTACCAATGCGGATGTGACGGCGATTGTTCCGGCTAAGCAGGGAGGAATAGTGGAGTATTTTCTGCTTCCTGAGGTAGAAAAAGTCCAGGGAAAGAAAGGAAAAAAGGAAATTACTAAACCACAGGTACAACCTATAAGAAAGTCGATGGAATATGATGCATTAATTATAGCGACTGGTGGACAAGCTGCATCGGTTGCAGGGTCTGATGGCTCCGGATATGCATTGGCTAGGTCGTTGGGACATTCTTTGATAAAGCCTTTGCCGGCTTTGGTGCAGTTACGTTGCGAGGGAGATTATTTTAAGTCGGTATCAGGTGTTCGAGCACAGGCAAAGCTGTGCCTGTACATAGATGGAGTACAGTGCTTCGAAGAAGAAGGCGAGCTGCAGTTGACGGATTACGGTATTTCAGGGATTCCTGTATTTCAATTCAGTCGTATAGCAGCAAGAGCTTTGCACGAGAAGAAGCGTTGTGAAGTAAGTATTGATTTTATGACATTTTTGTCAGAAGAGGCTTTGCAGGAACTTATTGAGGCAAAAGAAAGGTTTGCTTATAAGACACTGGAAGAGATGCTTTCCGGTCTTGTGAATAAGAAGATAGCGGCATTGGTTTGCCGTTTTGGGAAGGTGTCGTTAGCGGATAAACTTGGAGATATTTCAAAGAAGGAATGGGAAAAGTGCCTTTGTTTGCTAAAGGAATTTAAGGTTGTAGTAAGTGCAACGAATCCATTTGAAAATGCGCAGGTTTGTTGCGGCGGTGTGCCTTTGTCAGAGGTTTCGGATGATATGGAATCTTTGTTGCAGGAGAATGTGTTTTTTGCAGGAGAGATTTTGGATTGTGACGGAATCTGTGGCGGTTATAATTTGCAATGGGCATGGAGCAGTGGAAGGTGTGCTGGACTTGGTGCTGCCAGAGAATAGAAAGGTAGATAACGATACATGATAGTGATTAATCAGTTAAAATCTGAACTGATATGGAATGGAAAAAAGAAAACGCTTGCAGATATGCTTGATGATACGAATACATTGAAGACAAAGGCGGCAAAGCTTTTGAAGGTTCCTGTTTCTGAGATAAAGGACTTGGAAATTCTAAAGCATTCGATTGATGCAAGACGTAAACCTCAGATTTTCCAGGTATATTCTCTTGGAGTGAGTCTTAATACTCTTTCAGAAGAAAAGACAGTGAAGAAATGTAAAAATGCAAATATTTTGATGAGTGACCTTGTTACATATGAGTTCCCGCAAAGCGGAAGTGAGACGCTGGAACATAGACCTGTTATAGTAGGCATGGGACCTGCAGGTTTGTTCTGCGGCTATATGTTGGCAAAGCATGGATATCAGCCGATTCTTTTAGAACGTGGATATGAGGTTGATAAAAGAACCGAGGATGTAGAGCGCTTTTGGAAGGAAGGCGTTTTAAATACAGAGTCTAATGTTCAGTTTGGCGAAGGTGGTGCCGGAACTTTTTCGGATGGCAAGCTGAATACATTGGTAAAGGATAAGTACGGACGTAATAAAGAGGTACTACGGATTTTTGTTGAAATGGGAGCGCCTAAGGAGATTTTATTTGACGGAAAGCCCCATATCGGAACAGATGTGTTACGAACAGTAGTTGCTAATATGCGTAAAGAAATTATCAAAAATGGCGGCGAGGTACGCTTTGGCAGTAAGGTTACCGGATTAGAGATTCGGGATGGAGTCATTTGTGGTATTGAAGTAAATGGAGAGTATCAATTGGAAGCAGAACAGGTTGTTTTGGCAATTGGACATAGTGCCAGAGATACTTTTACCTATCTGAATCAACTGGGTATTCCTATGGAAGCAAAGTCATTCGCAGTTGGTATGCGTGTTGAGCATCCTCAGAGTTTAATCAATGATAGGATGTACGGAAGTGAGCATGGAGCTGAGCTTCCGGCAGCACCGTATAAGGTAACGGCTAAGACGAGCAACGGCAGAGGTGTATATTCCTTCTGTATGTGTCCCGGTGGTTATGTGGTGAATGCCTCTAGTGAGGAAGGAAGACTTGCTGTAAACGGCATGAGTTATTCTGACCGAGCTAGTCACAATGCAAACAGTGCTATTATCGTTGCGGTGACACCTGAGGATTATGGTTATGAGGGGGCTCTTGCGGGCATGGAGTTCCAAAGAAGGCTGGAAGAAAAAGCCTATGAGCTTGGAAAAGGAATGATTCCGACACAGTATTATAAGGACTATGTGGCTGATGTTGACTCGATGAGTTTGGTTGACCAAAACAGTCCGTGTAGCAAAGGCGGTTATAAATGGACAAATTTAAGAGGCTTATTGCCTAATTCATGTGAAAGTGCATTTATAGAGGGGATGACTCATTTCGATAAAGTGATTCCCGGCTTTGCAGCAGACGATGCTATTCTTTCGGGGGTAGAAAGCAGAACCTCTTCACCGATTCGTATTCATAGAGATGAGTGTTTGCAAAGCCCTGCAGTAAGAGGCTTATATCCATGTGGAGAGGGTGCAGGTTATGCAGGAGGAATTACATCTGCTGCCATGGACGGAATGGTAGTGGCTGAACAGATTGCAAAACAGTCAAAACCTATCACAGAACACTAGACAGTCCGCAGAAAATGCATTACAATATGAAACGATGTATAAAATGAATAAATATACGGAGGCAGAACAGTGGGAGATTTACGTAAGAACCTCAAGCAAAAACAAAGAATCGTAGTAAAGATAGGTTCATCATCTTTACAGCACCCTGAGACGGGCGACCTTGATTATATAAAGATGGATATTCTGGTACGCGAATTATGTAATATTCGTAATCAGGGGAAGGATGTTATTTTGGTTACATCAGGCGCGGTTGCCTGTGGAAGAAGAGCTGTTGGACTAAAGAAGACTTCTAATATTTCGGAAAAGCAGGCATGTGCGGCGATTGGACAGGCAAGACTCATGTCTACTTATCAGAGAATTTTTTCAGAGTATAATCATCAGGCAGCACAGATTTTGATGACTAGAAATACAATTGTAGATGAGGTGTCACGCCAGAATGCACAGAATACCTTCAGTCAATTGTTGGAGATGGGCGTTATTCCGGTTGTTAATGAGAATGATACGGTATCTACCTTTGAGTTAGAGCAGGTTATTGGTGATAATGATACACTTTCTGCAGTTGTTACGGCTTTGACCGGGGCAGACTTATTGATTCTTTTGTCAGATATAGATGGTTTGTATACAGATGACCCTAGAAAGAATTCGCAGGCACAGTTTATTGAGCGTGTGGACAGTCTGACAGACGAACTGCTTCGCATGGGAAAGGGTACAACAGGAAGTGATTCCGGTACAGGAGGTATGGAGACTAAATTGACTGCTGCCAAGATTGCAACCTATTCAGGTGCAGATATGGTGATTGCAAATGGCAAGGATGTACGAGTAATCCATAGAATTATGGAAGGCAGAAATTACGGAACCATTTTTAAAGCAAATGTAAATGATGAGTTTGATTTGGCAGAATTTGTAGACCAGCTTCACAAATAGTGGTTTATGATTTGGGTTTTTGGAGGACTTTAAAATGACATTAGATGAACAAATCGCTAGAATTAATGAGTTATATCATAAGTCTCAGGCTGAGGGGCTGACAGAGGAAGAGAAAGCGGAACAGGCGCAGCTTAGAGCAGCTTATGTTGCAAATTTCAGAGCAAATTTGCGTGGGCAGCTTGATAGTATTACGATTGTCAGACCTGATGGTACAAAGGAGAATCTTGGAGAGAAGTTTGGAGGCAAGAAGCCAACTTCATAAGATGTTCGAGGTGTAAAGGATGGAAGAGAAGAAGCAAATCAGAAAGAGGATGCTTGCGCTTCGCAATGCTATGACACATGATGATGTGGTAAGCAAAAGCGAGGCTATTGTGCAGAAGGTATTACAGACTAATGAATATAAAGAGGCACAGAATATTCTGCTGTATGCAGATTACTGTCATGAAGTGATGACGCGTGCTTTATTCGAAGATGCACTGTTACATAAGAAAAAGGTCTATTTCCCGAAGTCAGACGGATTGACAAACACCATGGAGTTTTATCAGGTGGTTTCTGTAACACAGCTTTTTGAGGGATATAAGGGAATCAGGGAGCCAAAGGCTGACCCACAGAAGCGCTTTGTGTGGAGGCAGACAGAGGATACTCTGGTAATAATTCCGGGAGTGGCATTTGATACGAATGGATATCGTATTGGCTATGGAAAGGGATTTTATGACCGTTATTTGAGTGATAAACGTCCGATTACTACGATGGCACTTGCTTTTGCATGCCAGATTACAGAGGAAATGATTCCGACAGATGCTTATGATATAAAGATGGATAAGATAGTGACAGAAGAGATTATTTATTCTTTTCTTAGAGTTTAATGAGGAAGAAGGATTTAACTATGACAATACAGGAAAAGGCAGCACAAATGAAGCTTGACAGTTCATTGATGGCTGGTACAACAATTGAAACAAGAAATGCCGCATTGGCAAAAATCGCAGAACGATTATTGGAGAATCAGACTGCTATCTTTGAAGCAAATGCTAAGGATTTGGAAGAGGCTGAGAAGAATCAGATTGCACCTGCAGTCGTAAAAAGACTGAAGTTTAGCGAGCAGAAGCTTGCAGATTCCGTAAAGGGTATTCAGAATCTTTTGACTTTGGAAGACCCGCTTTTTAAGGAGCAGTTAAAGAGAGAATTGGATACCAATCTTGTATTGGTAAGAGAAACCTGTCCGATTGGTGTTATCGGTGTTATTTTTGAGGCAAGACCTGATGCATTGATTCAGATTGCATCTCTTTGTATCAAGAGTGGTAACTGTGCTATTTTAAAGGGTGGTAGTGAGACAAAATATACGAACAAGGTGTTGTTTGATATTATTTACCAGGCAGCAACAGAGTGTGAACTTCCGGAAGGTTGCTTGTTCCAGGCAGAGCTTCGTGATGAAATTGCAGAACTTTTGAGTTGTCATGAGTCTGTGGATTTGTTGATTCCAAGAGGCTCTAATGCATTTGTTCAGTATATTATGAATAACACAAAGATTCCTGTGCTTGGTCATGCTGATGGTATTTGTCATATTTACGTAGATAAGGATTTTGATGTGAATAAGGCAGTTCCGATTATTGTAGATGCAAAGACACAATACACAGCAGCTTGTAATTCTGTAGAGACATTATTAATTCATGAGGATGCAGTTGATGCGTTGATGCCGGTATTACAGAAGGTATTTGCAGAGAAAAATATCACACTTCGTGCAACAAAGGAGATTACTGACAAGTATTCTTGTGAAGCAGCGACAGACGAAGATTTTGATACAGAGTATCTTGATTTGATTGTATCTGCTAAAACAGTAAAGAATGTCGAAGAAGCAGTAAAGCATATTAATCGTCATGGCTCTCATCATACGGACTGTATCATAACGGAAAACGCAGATTCGGCTGCTTACTTTATGAGAATGGTAGATTCTGCAGGTGTATATCAGAATTGTTCCACCAGATTTGCAGACGGATTCCGTTACGGATTTGGTGCAGAGGTTGGTATCAGTACCAGCAAGATTCACGCAAGAGGTCCGGTTGGTTTAGAGGGACTGGTAACCTATAAATACAAGTTGTTTGGCGCCGGTCAGATTGTGGATGACTATGCGACGGGCAAAAGTGAATTCCATTTTAAAAATTTATAAGATAAACAAAACGAGTCGCAATCGTGCGACTCGTTTTTGTTTATCTTGCCATAACCTCAATAATCTCGGCAATATACATGGTATGCATATCACCGTCTGGATACCATTTCTCCTTAATCTCAGGTGTGAGGAAGGAATCTTCTGTAATTCTTGTTGCAGATAACTTGTTGCAGAGCAGTACCAGATTTCCTTCGTCGATATATGGAATACTGTGCTTGCTTGCAAGTGTAAGACCGGCTGCTGTCATCTTATCTTCGCTACGTCCTGAATGGGAACCACAGTAGCTTAGAGCCTTCTTATATTCTTCATCAAAAAAGGTTACAGAAAAGAAGTCGCCGTTATCAATGAACTCCTTGGTGTAACGGGAATCGCGAATAAAAATAAATGCAACGTTCTTTCCCCATATAACACCTAAGCCGCCCCAGCTCACGGTCATGGTATTTGCTTTCTCTTTGGTGCCTGCAGTGACGAGTGCCCAGTCTTTTCCGATTTTTTCAAACGGATTTATTTCTAACATATCGATTGTAATTGGTTGAAATGAATGCATAGTATAAACTCCTTTTCTTTATATTGCCTTTTTATTATAGTTCTTTTGAAAACTAAAGTCACGTAAATTTTGCATAAAAACTGAAATAAATATATTTTGTATTTCATTGACACAATATTGTCGAAAATGGTATCATTAAATAAGAATATAAATTACTAGAAATCAGTCGCAATTTAACTTGTTTAAATTGCTTTTTTCATTTGGAGGGGATGCTATGAAGAAAATTTTATCATGTATGCTTATTATATGGATTTTGGGAGGAATGGTTCCGACTATAGAAGTGAAGGCGGCTTCAAATGTGATTGCTGTTGAGATGGAAATGTATTCTACTTCGGGAACACCTGTATATACAACGGATAATATTTTTACGGATGTTGCATTTTTACTTGAAAGATTCACACTCGTAAAGGTTACCGGTATCACAACAAGCGGTTTTTATCGTGTAGATATAGGCGGTACTTATTATATTCCGGGAGCTTTTTTGATTGCGCAGGTAAGTGCTCCAAAGACGGAAAAGGAAATTATGTTAGAGGCTCTTGAAGAACGAGCCGAGGCTTATGCAATGTTGTTAGAACAATCTCAACAGAGTATTACAACGTATGGTCTGGTAGATGTAACCGGAGATGGATTGCCTGAACTGTTTTCCGGAAATGGAAGGGAAATCTACACTTGTTATGAGGGCAGACCTGTGGTAATGTACTGCGGAATGTATCAGGATATCTTTTATAAATCACCAAAGGATAATGCATTAATTGGAAAATATTCATGGAATGGGCAGGACATCTGGGAAGTGTTCTATGTGGATATGAGTCTGCTTCCGTGGGGGCAGTTCAGATGCTTTTCCACATTAGCAGCACCTTACATTGATAAGGCAGTACAAATTACCTATCCTTACACAAATGATGAGGCTACCAGAACCGGTATAAAGACGGTACTAAAAAATATGCTTGGTATTTCATAAAATCAGGGAAGAGACAGAGTTATACGGTCTCTTCCTTATTTTTCTGCATATTGCAGTATTGCTTAAAATCATATATAATAGTGGAGTTTACTGGATTTTATAAGCTAATGCTGGAAAGGTAAGGTTGTAACGTGAATAAGGAAGAAATGAAAGCAATATTGGCTGAAATAGATGTAAATGCCCCAATTCCTACGGATGAGCATAATAAGCAGTATTATTATATTAAGAAAATGCAGACTGTATTACGTGAGGAGGAACTGAAGCTTGGCCATAAGGTTACTGCATGTATCAATACCTTCGGATGTCAGATGAATGCCAGAGACAGTGAAAAGCTGATTGGTATCTTGGAGCATATTGGTTATGAGGTGACTGAAGATGAAACGGCTGATTTGGTTATTTATAATACCTGTACGGTACGTGATAATGCGAATCAACGAGTATATGGCCGTTTGGGATTTCTTCACAGCATGAAGAAGAAAAATCCTGAGAAGAAGATTGCATTATGTGGCTGTATGATGCAGGAGCCGTCTGTCATTGAGAAGATTCAGAAGAGTTATTCTTTTGTGAATTTGATTTTTGGTACACACAATATTTTTAAATTTGCAGAGCTTTTGTATACTATGTATTCTTCAGACCGCATGGTAATTGATATATGGGAGGACACTGATAAGATTGTGGAAGACCTTCCTGTTGAGAGAAAGTATCCGTTTAAGTCCGGCATTAATATTATGTTTGGTTGCAATAATTTCTGTAGTTACTGTATCGTTCCTTATGTAAGAGGACGTGAGCGCAGCCGTAATCCTAAAGATATTATCCGTGAGATTGAGCAGCTTGTGGCTGAGGGTGTAGTAGAGGTTATGCTGCTTGGACAGAATGTTAACTCATATGGTAAGAACCTTGAGGAACCGATGACCTTTGCACAGTTATTGCAGGAGGTTGAGAAGATTGAAGGCTTGGAGAGAATCCGTTTTATGACTTCTCATCCTAAGGATTTATCTGATGAATTAATTGAAGTAATGAAGAATTCCAAGAAGATTTGTAAGCATCTGCATTTGCCATTGCAGTCCGGCTCTACAAGGATTCTGAAGGAAATGAACAGAAGATATACCAAGGAGCAGTACCTTGCACTTGCCAAGAAGATTCGTGAGGAGATTCCTGATATTTCATTGACGACGGATATTATTGTCGGATTCCCGGGCGAGACATCTGAAGATGTAGAAGAGACCATTTCTGTTGTAAAGGAAGTGCAGTATGACAATGCATTTACATTTATCTATTCCAAGAGAACAGGAACACCTGCTGCCGCAATGGAGAATCAGGTGCCGGAGGATGTGGTTAAGGAAGGCTTTGATAAGCTTTTAAAGGTAGTTCAGGAGACTGCAAGAAGCCGTGTGGGAAGAATGCAGGGACAGATTCAGGCAGCATTGGTCGAAGAGATGAATGAGCATGATACGAGTCTTGTGACAGGACGTCTTTCAAACAACACCATTGTTCATTTTCCGGGAGATGAAAGTCTTATCGGTAAGATAGTGGATGTGAAGCTTACCGAGTGCCATGGATTCTATTATACAGGTGAGATGATATAGTATTGATAAAAAGAAGTGATTCGTAGCAATTACTTCTTTTTTGTTTTTTTGACAAAATATACGATGACAATCGTAAGAAGTTCGATTAAAATGGATTATAGAAACAATTCTGTGTTAGGGATTGCATAGGATAGAGTTAAGATGAGAAAGGGTAGTGTAAATGATTAAACATTTTAATACGATTATTCGTGTGCTGACAATTATTTTGCTGGTTATCGCGCAAATGGTTTTTATTATGATGCTTCCAAAATGGTTGAAGATGAACGCCGTAGCCGTATACTTTTTGATTGAGATTGTCAGTATTTTTTTACTTTGCCATTTAATGTCAGAGGAGACCAATGCAGCATATAAAATATTGTGGCTTGCCATTATTTTACTTCTTCCGATTTCCGGTCATGTGATGTATGAGCTATGGGGAAAGGAAGGCTCTAATGAGCGCCATCATCATGAAATTCATGAGACTTTAGAGTATTATAAAGCGTTGAAACGACCGATGCCGGAATTGCAGGAGTATATACATAGTATGGGAATGCCTTGCTACAAAATATCTGATTATCTGTGTAATAACGGATACCCTGCATATCAAAATACCAAGGTGGATTACTATTGTTTTGCAGAGAAAGCATTTGAACATCTTTTGAAGGATTTGCGAAATGCAAAGAAATTCATATTTATCAGTTGTTTTACGATTGCAGATGGACATTTACTGAATAAAATATGTGAAATTCTTGAATTTAAAGCATTGGAAGGTGTCGAGATTAAGTTAATGTATGATGATGCCGGTTCCATTTTTCAGTTATCGGATAGCAGTATAAAGCTGATGAAAAAGCACAAGATTCAGATTAAGAAGTTTAATTCCATTGAAAGACATTTTCATAGACAATATTTTCACTATAGAAATCATCAGAATATCGTGATTGTAGATGGAAATATTTCTTATACAGGAGGAATTAATATTACAGACCGTCATGCGAATATGGCAGTCAATGTAAAGCATATTAAGGATGTTGCACTTAGACTGGAGGGTGAGGCAACATGGGGACTTACGCTTACGTTCCTGGGAATGTGGGATAAGGAGCGTAAGCTTACCGATATTGAAAAATATGAACCAACGAATATGAATAAGTCGGAGGCTGTTTATCAGCCCTATGCAGATGGACCAACCAATAATCCGGATAATCCGGCAAGAGATATGTTTCATTTGATGGCGAATATGGCAGATAGGGAGCTGTTAATCATGACACCTTATCTTGTATTGGATGATGAAACCAAGGAGTGTTTGTCTCTTGCAGCAAAGAGCGGAGTGAATATTAAAATTATCACACCTGGTGTTGCAGAGAAGAGAATGGCAAAGTGGTTTACGGAATGGACTTATGGAGCATTATTGAAAGAAGGAATACATATATACGAGTATATCCCCGGATTTGTTCATGCAAAGATGTGTATTAATGAAACAAGCGGCTTCTTGGGAACGGTAAATATGGATTTTAGAAGTTTTTACATGCATTATGAGTGTGGCGTATGGTTTTGTGATTCTGAAGTTCGGGATAAGATATACGAAGATTTTAACAAAACATTGCAAGAGTGCAGGGAGATTACTTTGGAGGATTGGCAAAAGAGACCGTTTTATCGCAAGGCGGTTCAATTATTGTTACAACCATTTAAGTGTCAGCTTTAACAGATATTTATATAACAAAAGAGGGAGAGAGTGAACATGGGATTTTTTGATATTGAACACAAAAATAAATGCCCACAGTGTGGGAAGGAAATGGATTATTTGTACGGAAAGCTGATGTGTTCGGCATGTGGATACCGAGCGGAATATAAGGCGGATATTAAGGACGAGGAGAAGACTCCTGATGTGAAGGAGCTTCCACCTAAGATGACGAAGGTGGAGGAGAAGTTGCATGCGCAAAATGCAGAAACAAACAGCTATGCACCATTTGAAAATAATTATCAGCAATATGCCGGAAATCAGCAGCCCGCAATGTATCAGTCAGGTATGAATCATAGCACATCTGTTAAAAAGAAGACCTCAGGAACAGTGGTTGCCGTGATTGTTGCAAGCGTCACGTTAGTGATTATTGTTTTGCTTTGCGTACTTGGAGTTGTGATGCAGAGATTTAGTACTACTTTTAAACAGATGGTTAACTCAGAGATAAACTCACAGCTTGATGAGATGCCAATCATTTCAGAAAGTATGGAAAGCGAAGAGACGGTCTTTGATGACTTAGAATCGCAAGCTGCAGAACTGGCTGCTATCTTGGAATCAGTATCTAAGGAGAATAGGGCGGATGCGCCTATTGCACCTGAGGTTGACTATCCGGTAATGGAATATCCTATGTTAGATACGCAGTCCTATGGTATGATGGAGTTTGTGGAGACTGTATTTGGCAAAAGCTACGATGAAGTGACCAAGGAAGAATTTGCAAGTATAATATACATGGATTTTTATTATGGTGACGACGATTTACCGGCTGTAACCTATGGAATGCTGACAGAGGCAGAGCCGGAGTGGGGCGAGTATTTTGATGTTTCTTTGGAGTCATTTGATTTTGATAATACCAACTTCTCTGTTTTCTGCGGTCTGCATACCCTCTATTTGGATGATTATGTAGGTGTAGGCTCCTTGAGTGGGATGGGAGAGCTTTCTGTATTGGGAACCTTTATGACACCGAATGAGATTGCTCAATATGTAACACCGGAGCAATTAATTTCTCTGACACTATATGATATGTTTGATGCGCCAAATTTGGAAGGCATTGAGAGATTTAGTAATCTGACTTCTTTATATATGAATGCAGAATCTGTCGAAAATATTGGCCCATTGATGGTACTTACCGAGCTTCGCAATCTTGGTATCTATTATGGTGATATGATTGCGGATTTTGAGGCGTTGAATTCTCTTACCAATATGGAGAACCTTTCCATTGGCAGCTATATGCTGGATGATTTCAGCTTCTTGGCTTATATGCCTAATTTATATTCGTTGTCGATTAGCGATTGTTATTATGCAGAAGAATCCGCGTGGGATTATATTACTTTTGCGTTTAACTTAGAGTGGTTATCCTTAGATAATTGTTACGTTCCATATAGTGTAGAAAAGTTCATGGCATTACCTTATTTGCAGTATTTTGATGTTATGAACTGCATGGCAGGGATTGATATGGAGAATCTAAGCTATAATGAAAATCTTTGGTCGCTGGATGTTACAGATACTACGTTCTTAAAGGTGAAGAATGGTGTTTGGAACGATGAGGCAGAGATTATTAATATTGAGGACTGTATGGAGCAGTTCTATGAGTGTTATCCCAATTTAGAGGATGTGTATTATTAAAGATGGAAAGCTTTGATTTCTTTATTGTTAAGAAGTCAAAGCTTTTTTGTTGTATCGGAAAACTATTGTCGCACAAAAGAGTAGAAATTATGAAATAGTTGTTAAATATTTATAGAGATGATATAATTTAAGCAAAAAATCAGTATTAGCATAGTTTTGAAATAGTGAGGAGGATTTTTGTGTTTCATATTAATAGAAAAAATGTAATAATACCTGCACTTCTAATGATTCTGTTACTATCTGCATGTGGAAAAGAAAGTGAAAATAAAATTTCTGAGGGTGGTGTGCCAGAAGCTGTTGAAATGGAAAGCACAGTAGAAAAAGACCTCGTGAAGGAGTCTTCCGTTGACGTTGAGGTCGAAGTTGCAGGTGAGATTGAGGTTAAAACCGTTACAGAATCAAAGGTTACTAAAGAACAGGAACCAGAACAAAAGCTACAGCTTGATGATGAGGAATTGGCTAGAATATACTCCTATCATATTTTGGAAGATGCCATGTTTTATGATTTGGAGCAGACGGTAACAGGTAAGGATTGTTATGATTATGCACTTAAGTATCTTGAAAATTATGGAGAGGAAGCAATAGAGAAATTTAAGCATTATATTCCAAAGGTTCCTGCTGATGTAGAGGTTGAAACGACAGATGTGTTGGCAACTGTTTACTTAGCTGCATTTGTGTCTGACGAGGCATGGGTATATGGTTCGGATTATGATGGATTTGTAACATCATATGGTGGTGAACAATGGTTTTGTTATGATGAAAGACATATAGGTTTCAATCCTAGTACAGGACTGTATGATGATACATATTTTTTGCTAGAAAAAAGAACACCTGTAAGTTATGGACTCGAAAGCAGTTCTACTTATTTTACAATGGCGCGTAGAAGTCCTGTGTCTGGAAAAACTGTCTATGAAATGGATGAGAGTGTAAAATTGATTGATGACACATGTAGTCGAGATGAACTAGTGCGTATGTACGGCAGATTGTATGAAGGAAATCTGTGGAAGGATAGAGAAATAACAGATTTGGATGAACAGATACTTGCTGATGCTGATGTGCGTCGTGAAAGTATCTTAAACTCCAAAACAGATGTAACCTATACGGGTACTGCTTATTATGTTTCAAATGAAGGTAATGATAACAACGACGGACTCACCCCAGAAACAGCATGGGCGACTATAGTAAAGGTATCCAATGCAGATTTGCAATATGGGGATGCAGTGTTTTTTGAGAGAAACGACATATTCAGAGGTTTTTTATGGGCAAAAGAAGGTGTGACATATTCTGCATATGGCGAAGGTAATAAACCAATTTTAACTACTTGTCCTGAAAATCTTGCCGGAGTAGATAAGTGGATATTATATTACGAGGGTGAAGATGGAAGAAAAATCTGGAAATACCATGATATGACACAGCCTTATGGAAATATGATTTTTAATGACGGTGAGAGCTATGCTACCAAACGTTATCCTATGTATTCCAATGGAGAAATTTATCTAGAAACAGACATGATAACCTTGTTTGATGTTACTAAACATCTTGATAACTACGAATTTTTGACGACTGGAGACTGCGAAAGAGAGTTTGACCGTATTGTAGAACATTCCAAAACAGGTGATTTATATCTTCGCCTGGATGAAGGAAACCCAGGTGAAATATATGAAAGCATAGAATGCTCTACTATTGAAAATAATATATGGACTGAGAATAACACAGTGTACGATAATCTGTCGATACGATCTGGTCAGTGTGGATTTATTTACGGAAAGGAAAATGTAACTGTTCAAAATTGCGAAGTGTGCTACCAAGGTGGCTTTTATTTTAATCCGTTCTGGGATAATATTTATGACAAAGGAACCGGCGCAGGCGATGGAATAACCATTGGTGGCTGGAATAATAAAGCAATAAACAATTACATACATGATGTTTATGATGATGGTATTTCGATAGAATATCTGAGTGAAAATCCACCATATAGCGATTGTATTATTGAAAGAAATCTAATAGAAAATTGTAATGGTGGAATATTGTGTGTGAACTGGTTTGATGATCCTGTAGAAGGATATTATATGAGAAACATTACGGTTCATGAAAATTATATTTTGCATAGTGGAAATGTATGGTCAAATGAAGTGCATTACCCGGGATATTTGTCGAGTTGCTCAGCGTTTACGAATATGGGACGTTTTGAAAGTGGTGTGAAGAATATTAATGTAACAGATAATGTCTTTTATCTTTGTCGTGGAACTTTGGTTTCTTTCATGGTGAGAAACGAACAACAAGACGAAGTCTTATACGATGGTAATACTTATATACAATATTCAAATGCCTACATCGGCGCACTTAGAGACGATAGCTTGGGACATACGGTTATGTATGGTTCTGAAGAAAAAGAAGGGTTTATCACCAATAAACTTAAGGATGATAATGCAATTTGGGAATAATATCATACTTTTTAAAAGGGGATATCCTATTGGTGCTTTTGACCTTCCGAACTGTCCGTCTTTAAAATCTTTTGTAAATTTTAGAGTTGATTCTGAAACGCTCAAAGTATAGGGATTCTTTTTTAGGAGTGTTATTTCCTTTTTTGTAAATTTCTTAGCCACAGCTGAGTCCTCCTGCATATGTAATGATTATAACATTGATACACAATCGGAAACATCCTGTGATTAATATTTTTATATGTCTACAAACAGGGATTTTAATATTTTTATGTGTCCACATCTATGGGTACATTTTAGAAATAAAATTCCCTACATTTAACAAAACTTAAACATTTCTTTAGTAAATTAATAACATCTCTCTTGTATGATACGTACAGAATCAAGATGAAGGAGATGAAAGGAATGGTAAATACTATGAGTGAAACAAGCTTTGAATATAATTATTCAGCGAAGCAGCAGAAGGAAATAGAAGCAATCAAGAAGAAATATCTTCCGAAGGAAGAAGATAAACTGGAGATACTTCGCCGTCTTGACAGAAGCACAGAAAGGCCTGGGATGATAATTTCACTGGCAACAGGCATCTTGGGAAGTTTGATGCTTGGATTTGGAATGTGTTGGATTACCAAAAAGCAACGAGAAAAAGTAGCTGACAAGATTTTAGCGTTGAGTCAGGAACTTGCGTCATAGAATATCCGGTGGTACAATAAAAACATGCTTTGGGTAAGACACGGAGGATTTAGACATGAATAGAATTGTATATATGGTATTGAAGAAATTTGGGAAAGTACCCGGTGCATGGTTTAAGCTTTTGAACTATGCAAAGAATACAGACAAGTATCCACAGTTAGAGAAGTATCAGCATATTCGATATATTTTCAAGGAAGCAATTGATGGTGGGAATATTGATTTGGAAATCTACGGAACAGAGAATATTCCTATAAAGGATGGCTTTATGATGATTTCGAATCATCAGGGGCTGTTCGATATTATGGCAATTGCGGCTGGTTGTGAAAGACCTTGGAGAGCGGTATTAAAGAAGGAATTGTACGATATACCATTTATGAAACAAATTGTAGATTGTACACATTCATATCCTATGGATAGGGAAGATTTACGACAGTCCATGAAGGTGATTCAGGCTGTGACAAAGGATTTACAGAATGGAGATAATTTTCTGATTTTCCCGGAAGGAACCAGAAGTAAGCTGGGTAATAAGACAATCGATTTCCATAGCGGAACCTTTAAGTGCGCAACCAAGTCTAAATGTGATATATTGCCGATTGCACTGATTGACTGTTACAAAGTACTAGACCAGAAAGGGCATAAGCCTGTAAAGGTGCAGTTACATTATCTAAAGCCAATTACATTTGATGAATATGAAGGAATGAATACAACAGAGTTGGCAAATTTGGTGCGTTCAAGAATTGATGCAACATTAGAGCAGTACTCAGAAGAATAAAATGCTTTTGCAATCAGCACCACCGGCTTAGCCGGTGGTTTGCTCACGCCCTATAAGGGCTCATTACCTGCGTTGGAGTCTAAAGACTCATCGAAAGGTTCGCCAGCCGCAAAACATTTACCTACTTGAGCCCCTTG
>SVFJ01000137.1 GCA_015056925.1 Lachnospiraceae bacterium
TGCAGAAGGATAACAGTTATCTTGCAACATTTGAGATAGATGGAATTGTTTATAAGGGTATATTCTTTAAGCAGCATGACGAATTAACTCCAAGTCAGCCGGTTATGACATTTTCAGCAATCGGTTTCAATAATGAGACAATCTGGGGTGTCAAGTATGCAGAGGGCACCACATATGTTGAGAAGGTTGTAGAGGAAAAGGGAGCACCGGCTACTAATTTTGAAGTTCTTGACAAAGCACCGGTTGAGAAATTTACCTTTGATAGTGAATCAGAATTAGAGCTTGCCGGAGATGCTAAGATAGAAAACGGTATTTTAAGTCTGGCAAAAACAGCGTCATCCTATGGAAAAACCTATGCAGTACTTCCGGATTTATCTGGTTATGATTTTTCAGAAGGAATTACAATTACAGCAGATGTACTGGTTAGTAAGTATGCTACAGACTGGACTCCTATTTTTATGATGGGAGACGGAGAGATTGCTAAGGGATGTGAGAGTCTTGCATATCATTTTACACAAGGCTTTAGTAGCGTTACAGATGATGCAAATAATGAGAAAACAGGGTATTTTGGAATTGATATTTCACATCCGTATACATGGGATTATTTCAGTCAAAACTCTGCACAGAATACATGGTATACAATTACGATTACAATTACGGACTCAGAAATGGCTACTTACATTAATGGAGAAATGGTTCAGTCAGAAGCAGGTGACTATAGTGTGATTATGGATACCTTTAAGGTTGCCAGGGGTAATTATTTGGGAGGTTCTTACTATAATGACCCGGATTTCTGCGGCAAAATGGATAATGTGGCAATCTATAACTGCTGTTTGTCAGAGGATGAAGTGGCAGCTCTTGCCGGAAAATAGTATAGATAAATTCTTTTTTGGTAAAGAGAGTTTTGTAATATTTAATGATTAAGACTATGGAAATATCCAATAAATCGTGTTACTATAAATAGTTGTAGTAACACGATTTTTACGTTATTTATCATATAGGAGGTTATCATGACAAAGATAGATATTTTTTCAGGATTTTTAGGCGCAGGAAAGACAACTTTGATTAAGAAGCTTTTAACAGAGGCTCTGGATGCATCTAAGGTTGTGTTGATTGAGAATGAATTTGGAGAGATTGGTATTGATGGCGGCTTTTTGAAGGAGGCAGGCATTGAAATCAAAGAGATGAATTCCGGTTGTATTTGCTGTTCCTTAGTAGGTGATTTTGGAACATCATTGGCAGAGGTATTAGAGCAGTATCATCCTGAAAGAATTCTTATCGAGCCTTCAGGTGTAGGTAAGCTTTCAGATGTTATGAAAGCAGTACAGGATGTGAATTCAGAGGTAGAGATTTGTTTGAACAGTGCAGTTGTAGTTGTAGATGCAAACAAGTGTAAGATGTATGCAAAGAACTTTGGTGAGTTCTTCCTGAATCAGATTGAGCATGCAGGAACTATTATTCTTAGCAGAACAGCGGATATTAGTGAGGCGAAGCTTCAGACAGCATTAGAGATTATCAGAGAGCATAATTCTAAGGCAACAGTGATAACAACACCTTGGGATGAGCTTGATGGTAAGAAGATTTTAGAGACGATTGAGAATGCAAAGGACTTAGAGGCTGAGCTCATGGCAGAGGTAGAGCATCACCACCATGAGCATCATGAGCATGAGCACCATCATCATGAGCATGGCGAGGAGTGTACTTGCGGATGTCATGACCACGAGCATCATGACCATGACCATCATGAGCATGAGCACCATCATCATGAGCATGGTGAGGAGTGTACTTGCGGATGTCATGACCACGAGCATCATCATGACCATGACCATCATGAGCATGAGCACCATCATCACGAGCATGGCGAAGAGTGTACTTGCGGATGTCACGGACATCATGAGCATGGACATCATCACGCAGATGACGTGTTTACAAGCTGGGGATTAGAGACTCCTGCTGCATATAGTAAGGAAGCAGTGGAAGATATCCTTGAAGAGCTTGAGAACGAGAGCAAGTATGGCTTTGTACTTCGTGCAAAGGGAATGCTTCCGGCAGGTGATGGTACATGGATTAACTTTGATTATGTACCGGGTGAGAGCAATGTAAGACAGGGCGCACCTGAGGTGACAGGTAAGATTTGTGTTATCGGTTCTAAGCTTAACGAAGAGAACCTTAAGACTTTATTTTCTAAATAGGTGAGTAGATATGTTTGGGAGGAAGAAAATGAAACCGGTCTATATCATTAACGGATTTTTAGAAAGTGGTAAGACAGAGTTTATTACGTATACTTTGTCACAGCCGTATTTTCAGATAAAAGGTAAGACTCTGCTCATTGTATGTGAGGAGGGGGAGAATGAATATGACCCGATTCTCCTTAAAAAGAGCGGAACCGTAATGGAGCTTATTGAGGATGAAGAGGACTTTACGGCAGACAAGCTGTTAGAGCTTGAAAAGACTCATAAGCCGGAGCGAATTGTGATTGAGTATAACGGAGTATGGAACTGTAAGGATATGAAGCTGCCGTGGCATTGGCAGTTAGAGCAGCAGATTACGATGATTGATGCGTCTACTTTCCAGAATTATTATACGAATATGCGTTCCTTGCTTGCGGAGATGCTTCGTAAGTCAGAGTTGATTATTTTTAATCGTTGTGATGGATTGAATGACCAGTTGGGTAACTTCAAGAGAAATGTAAAGGCAGTGAATCCGCAGGCAGATGTTATCTTTGAGGATAAGGACGGAGAGGTGAATCAGATATTAGAGGAAGATTTGCCATACGATTTGAATCAGGATATTATCAAGCTGGATAACGAAGGTTATGGTATCTGGTATCTTGACTCTATGGAGAATCTTGGAAGATATATCGGTAAGACGATTCAGTTTACGGCAATGGTACTGCGTCCGAAGGGGGCAGGAGACGATTACTTTGTTCCGGGTAGAATGGCAATGACTTGTTGCGCAGATGATATGGCATTTTTAGGCTATGTCTGCAAGTACGACAAGAGTGGTGAGCTTTCCAATAAGGACTGGGTAGAGGTAACAGCGACCGTGGCTGAGGAGTATTGGAAGGACTACAATGGCGAGGGGCCAGTGCTTCATGCGGTGAGTGTAACACCGACCAAGAAGCCTAAGGATGATGTGATTAGCTTTAACTAGAATAAAAGCGCATGTGGCAATTGCCATATGCGCTTTCTTTTCTTTCATTGACTTATTAAAAATCAGAGTTACCATACTTCTCTTCGCAATACTTACAACGGTAAACTTCCTTAGCCGCATCTGTAAGAACGAAGATGTGCGGAAGCTCCTGTTCGATGGAAGTAATACATCGAGGATTCTTACACTTTAATACGTTCTTAATCTCCTTTGGAAGGAAGAGTGGCAGCTTTTCAACAATCTTGCTGTCCTGCACAACATTTACGGTAATATTGTGGTCGATAAATCCTAAGATATCAAGGTTCAAGGTGTCAATGCTGCATTCAACCTTAAGGATATCCTTCTTACCCATCTTTTCGCTCTTGGCGTTCTTAATGATTGCTACGGTACAATCAAGCTTATCCAATCCAAGATGACGGTAGATATTTAAGCTTTCGCCGGCTTTGATATGGTCTAATACGAAGCCTTCTTCAATCTTTCCAACGTTTAACATATACATACCTCCTATTATACCTCGATTTCTAACAATGTAAGCAAGAGAGCCATTCTAACGTACACACCGTATTGTACCTGCTGGAAGTATCTTGCTCTAGGGTCATCATCTACCTCAACGGAGATTTCGTTTACTCTTGGAAGCGGATGAAGGATAATCATGTCGTCCTTGGCAAGCTCCATTTTCTCTTTATTCAAAATATAGAAATCCTTTAATCTCACGTAATCTTCTTCGTTGAAGAAACGCTCTCTTTGTACACGTGTCATATAGAGGATATCAAGCTCAGGCATAACACTTTCAAGCTTGGTTACCTCTTCAAAAGGAATATTCTCTTCACGAAGCATCTCTGTAATATACTCAGGAACCTTAAGCTCCTCAGGAGAGATGAAGATAAAACGAATATTTGCATAGCGTGATAATGCGTGAATCAGGGAATGTGCAGTTCTTCCGAACTTTAAGTCTCCGCATAAACCAATGGTAAAGTTGTTCAGACGGCCTTTGATAGAGCGAATGGTTAACAGGTCTGTTAAGGTCTGGGTCGGATGCTGATGTCCGCCGTCTCCTGCATTGATAACAGGGATGCTTGACTTGGTGGCAGCTACCATCGGAGCACCTTCTTTATGGTGACGCATTGCGCAGATGTCTGCGTAGCAGGAAATCATGCGAATGGTATCTGATACGCTTTCACCCTTTGCAGCAGAAGAGGAACCTGCATCGGAAAATCCTAATACATTACCTCCTAAGTTATACATAGCTGATTCAAAGCTTAAACGTGTTCTGGTGCTTGGCTCATAGAAGCAGGTTGCAAGCTTCTTGCCGGCACAAGCGTGTGCATATTTGGCAGGATTTGCCTCGATATCAGCGGCAAGGTCGAAGAGCTTGTCTAATTCTTCGATACTAAAATCCAATGGGCTCATTAAATGTCTCATAATCTTTCATCCTTTCTGTGTTAGTATGCGAATAAGCACCCTCGCGAAATTCTTTCGCTCGGTCGCGTTGCGCGTTAAAGTATTGAAACAATACTTTAATGCAAGCATAAGTATTGTTTCGATACCTTAACTTTGCTTATTCGCGCAAAAAAAGAGATAATTATAAAAATTATCTCTTCTGAAAATTGTCAATATATACAGAATTTTTGGAATGTAAAAAAGAAGCCTTATGAATGTAAGCTGCCATATGTGATTTTATAATATGGTTTCCTGCGATAAACATTCTGTGTGCTCCCTTCCACATATATTTTAAATATAATATCACATTAGGATTTGGGTTTCAATGATAAATTTTTGATAAATCATATGAAATTTCAAGAGGACAATTTGTGGAAAATTTCTTCATTATTACGATTATTCGTGCTATACTTTATGTAATCTATTATATTTAGGAGGAATTCATATGGCATTTAGAGAGCGTAAGAGATGGGTGTTTTTTGGTTTACCATTTACTTTTACTGTATATACGGTAAATGAAGATACTGTAACCGTAAATCAGGGATTTTTGAACAAGGTAGAAAATGATTGTTATATGTATAAGATTCAGGACGTAACCTTGAAGAGTTCTTTATTTGAGAGAATTTTTGGCTTAGGAACGATAGTATGCTATACAGGTGATACGACAAGTCCTCAGTTATTGATTCAGCATGTTAAGAATTCTAAGGAGATTAAACAATACATATTTGAGCAGTCAGAGGTGGCAAGAAGAAAGCGTCGCACGATGGCAACGCTTGATATTGGAGTGGATTCAGATGAGGTTCAGGCAATTGATGTGCCTGATGATTTATAATCACTTATTTGTTTAAGACCAACGACGATGACGGAAAGACGGTATATATTGAGAACTACTTTAAGGTAAGCGAAAAGAACGAAGACGGTATTTTTTACTGCCCCGATATCGAGCTGCTGCCGGACAATGTACGGCTAACCAAGTTTGGCCGGCTGCTGCGCTCCACCAGTCTGGATGAGCTGCCTGAGCTGTGGAATATCTTCAAAGGGGATATGTCGATTGTTGGTCCGCGGCCTCTGCTGGTGCGGTATTTGCCCTATTATACGGAGGAAGAACGGCATCGTCATGATATCCGTCCGGGAATGACCGGATTGTCTCAGGTGAGCGGACGAAATTTGTTGACATGGGACGACCGGTTGGGAAAGGATTTGGAATACGTTAGAAACATTTCTTTGCGGGAGGATGCTCGCATCCTTGTTCTCACGGTGAAAAAAGTTTTTGGCCGGGAGGATATCGTGGTGGATGTCACGAAACTGGAGCTTCGTGATTTTGATGTAGAGAGAAAGGAACAATATGCTGAGCATTGAACGGTTGACAATAC
>SVFJ01000138.1 GCA_015056925.1 Lachnospiraceae bacterium
ATTCACAGCGCCTACGGGTTTGTTCATCGAACGGCGTCGTCGTATACATCTATGCACGAATATGTCTGCTTGTGAGCAAGCTCCCACAGACCATTCGACATAGATGTGCATGGCTCATGCAAACCCGAATTGTACTACTTACAATGCGGCGCGTAGGTTTTCAAGAACTTCCTCATGTACGAAGATGCGTCCGTATCCTGTGCCGAGGTCAAGTCCCGGCTTGGTAGCACCGTGGAAGTCAGAACCTCCACTGATTAGCAAGTTGTACTTCTTAGCGAGAGCCTTCATTTGACTTTCTTCACTAGGAGAGTAGGTGCTGTAGATAGCCTCAAGTCCCATTAAGCCTGCATCCGTCAGAGTGGATACCAGAATATCCAGCTGCTCACGTCCTAGCTTGTACAAGGTAGGGTGCGCAAGGATTGGAATACCGCCCGCTCTGCGTGTGATATCAATAACCTCCTCAGGAGTAATCTTCTCGCGATGTACAAAGTAAGGAGTATGGTCGCCAAGATAACGGTCAAAGGCTTCTACCATACTTTTTACATAACCGTGAGCTAATAAGTATTTTGCATAATGCGCTCTTGTAATGACTGCATTAGGAAACTCCTCAAGCAAAGCATCATAGGTAATGTCAAAGCCAGCACCCTGTAGATTGCGACAAAGCTTATGATTGCGCTCAATTCTGGAATCTTGAAATCTCTTCAGATATTCTAAGAATACAGGTGCCTTGTAATCAATAAAAAGTCCAACAATATGCACATCACGCTTGCGATATTCAGTAGAATATTCAATTCCCGGAATCACTTCAATCGATTTGCCCTCGGCAGCCTCGAGAGCTTCTTCAATACCATCCACTGTATCATGGTCTGTCAGAGCAAATGCCTTAAGTCCTTTTTCTATCGCATAATCGACTAACTGCGAAGGAGTATAAGTTCCATCAGAACGAGTTGAATGAACATGTAAGTCTACACATTTATTTGTGTTTATATTATTCATAATCATATTCATGCCTTTCAAAAATGCAGATATTGTTTGGATTACAAAATTATAAGAAACAGTTTTTAAATAAATAGGATCGAAATAAAAAACTCTTGCTTTGTTTTGAAAGTATTGCGTAGGGGATTAGTTTTTCTTGCGTTTTTAGAGTAAATAGTAATTGGGCAACAGGACGTTGCCCAAAGGCGTATAGTGAGCCATGGATGGCGAATATACGCCGGTTACGTACGTCTTTATACATTTTCCTAAAAACGCATAGAAAATCTTATGCCCGAAGCTCTCACTTTCAAAATAAACAAGAGTTTGAATTATTCAGCTTCGTTCTCTTCAGCAATCTCAGCATCAGCGTTGTAGACAGTTCTCTTACGAGCCATCTCATCGCTAGCGAGGTATTCATCGTAAGTAGTAATCTTATCAACAAGAGCACCATTTGGGAGAATCTCCATGATACGATTTGCTGTAGTCTGTACAAACTGGTGGTCATGGCATGCAAAGAGTGCAACACCAGGATACTTGATTAAACCATTGTTAAGAGCTGTAATAGACTCCATGTCTAAGTGGTTAGTAGGCTCGTCAAGGATAAGACAGTTAGCGCCACTAATCATCATCTTACTAAGAAGACATCTAACCTTCTCACCACCGGAAAGAACCTTAACCTTCTTAACACCGTCTTCACCTGCAAAGAGCATACGTCCAAGGAAACCACGAACATAAGTGATATCATCTACAGGAGAGTATCCCATTAACCAGTCTGCGATAGTATATTCGTTATCAAACTCACTGGTAGGGTCCTTAGGGAAGTATGCCTGTGAAGTAGTAACACCCCACTTGAAGGAACCTTCATCCGGCTCAATCTCACCCATAAGAATCTGGAAAAGAGTGGTCTTTGCAAGCTCGTTACCACCTACAAAAGCAACCTTATCCTCACGACCAAGAATAAATGAAACATTATCAAGAACCTTTACGCCATTAATAGTCTTAGAAAGATTCTCAACAGTTAATACTTCGTTACCAATCTCACGGTCAGGACGGAAGTCAATGTACGGATACTTTCTGCTTGAAGGCTTAATATCATCTAACTCAATCTTCTCCAAAGCACGCTTTCTTGAGGTAGCCTGCTTAGACTTTGAAGCGTTAGCAGAGAAACGGGAAATAAATTCCTGTAACTCCTTAATCTTTTCTTCCTTTTTCTTGTTAGCTTCCTTCATCTGCTTAACAAGTAACTGGCTTGACTCATACCAGAAGTCATAGTTACCTGCATAGAGCTGAATCTTGCTGTAATCAATATCTGCAATATGTGTACATACCTTATTTAAGAAATAACGGTCATGTGATACTACGATAACAGTATTGTCAAAGTTAATTAAGAACTCTTCAAGCCATGCGATAGCATCCAAATCCAAGTGGTTGGTAGGCTCGTCGAGTAATAAAATATCAGGATTACCAAAGAGTGCTTTTGCAAGGAGAACCTTCACCTTCTCGCTACCCTTTAAATCCTTCATAATAGAATAGTGAATATCAGTTTCGATACCAAGACCATTAAGAAGCTGTGCGGCATTAGACTCTGCCTCCCAACCATCCATCTCGGCGAACTCGCCCTCTAATTCACTGGCGCGGATACCGTCTTCATCTGTGAAGTCTTCCTTCGCGTAGATGGCATCCTTTTCCTTCATAATCTCATATAAACGGGCATTACCCATGATAACAACATCCATAACAGGATATTCATCATACTTGAAATGGTCCTGCTCCAATACAGAAAGACGCTGTCCCGGAGTGATAACGATATCACCCTTAGTAGTCTCTAACTTTCCGGATAAAATTTTCAAAAAGGTAGACTTACCGGCACCATTAGCACCGATTAAACCATAACAGTTTCCTTCTGTGAATTTGATATTAACATCTTCAAAGAGAGCCTTCTTACCGACTCTGTAGGTTACATTGTTTGCACTAATCATGTCACAAACCCTTTCTTATTTATATACGAATAATAATAGTCAACTCTTTTATTGTACCTAAAAAATAGGATTTTGCAAGATAAACCTAAAAATATAGACAAGATTCCGAAAAAACGGTATGATTTACTAAAGTGGAAGGAGAGTTGCACAATGAATCATCAGAAGAAAATTAAATTTGCGAGTCGATTGGAACAGAATAGTAAGAATTATAGTCCTGAAGCGCTTTATGATGTGGACGCATGCAAGGAATTTTTGGAGCAGATGCATAAGGCATTTGGGCTTGAAGCAATGGTAACGGACAGGCATGGGGCTGTTGTGATTACAGTAGGTGATTTTTCGGGATTTGTACCGGATGTTGTGAATGCGCCGGGTATTAAGATTCGTGTAAAGGGAAGAACAGTCAGTCATGTGTATGCAAGATTTGATAAGGTAAGCGCTGCGAATAAAGAGGTTATGGAAAAGACACTTGCTGCATATATTAAGACATTGGAAGGTTATAGTGAGAAGTCTTATCTTGCCAGTGAACAGGCAGTTTATATAGATGAGCTTGAAGAGGCATTGGAAAAGGATGCTTATCAGACAAAGTATGACGAGCAGAAGGACCCGCTGACAGGTGTATTGAATCAGACATATTTTGGTAAGCGTATGAAGGATTTAACTGCACAGGAGGTGGTTCCGGCGGCGGTTATTTGTGCGAATATTAATGACTGGAAGTTTGTGAACGACCATTTTGGAGAAGAAGAGAGTGACAGATTGATTGTCACGGTTGCTGATATTCTTAAGAGATGTGCAACAGATGAGATGGTCATCGGCAGAGTAGATGGAGATGTTTTCCATGTGATTATTCCATATGATGATGAAGGAGTTGCATTGGGATATTGTCAGAAGGTACAGCAGGAGTGTGCAGATTATGAGGATGCGATTCTTGCACCAAGTGTAGCAATCGGTTGTGTATTCAGAACCAATGTAGAGGAGTCCTTCAAGGATTTGTTCTCGGATGCAGAGTATGTGATGTTTGAGAATAAGCTGGAACTGAAAAATGCTTCGGGATATAAGGAAAGACTGGAAAAAGGTCTATTTCTAAAATAAATATTAAATGCCATATGTGAGAAAAAAACGAGAAAACAAGAGATATAAAGAGAAAATGAGAGAATGCGCAAGCAAATGAGATGTAAATCTGCTTGCGCAACTCTTTTGAAAAAACTATTATAGGATTTGTTAGCACTCGACATGAAAGAGTGCTAATGGATGAAAGTACAAAATATTATTTATTATAGAATCAAGGAGGCAATTTGCATGAAGTTAGTACCATTAGGAGACAGAGTTGTATTAAAGCAGTTGGTTGCAGAAGAGACTACAAAGTCAGGTATCGTATTACCGGGGCAGAATAAGGAGAAGCCACAGCAGGCAGAGGTTATCGCTGTTGGTCCCGGCGGAGTAGTAGATGGTAAGGAAATCAAGATGGAAGTTAAGGTTGGAGACCAGGTTATCTATTCTAAGTATTCAGGAACAGAAGTGAAGATTGAAGATGTTGAGTATATTATCTGCCGTCAGAGCGACATCTTAGCAGTTATTCAGTAATGTAGCAAGCTACATTACCGAAGATGGCCATGCGGCCGTGAATACTGTTAAGGTAGTATAAAGATGTATGTACAGTATACGTGCACTAAAGAGATGGCCATGCGGCCGTGAATACGATGTAGATATTCAAAGGATATAAGTGTTCGATACGGACACTAAAGGGGCCATGCGGCCAGATTATTTTATAATTTTAGAGGAGACAAAGTAATGGCAAAGGAAATTAAGTATGGAGCTGAGGCTCGTAAGGCATTAGAAGCCGGTGTGAATAAGTTAGCTGACACTGTTAGTGTAACAATCGGACCAAAGGGAAGAAACGTAGTATTAGATAAGTCATTTGGCGCACCATTAATTACAAACGATGGTGTTACAATTGCAAAGGAAATCGAGTTAGAGGACGCATTCGAGAACATGGGTGCTCAGTTAGTTAGAGAAGTTGCTACAAAGACAAATGATGTAGCAGGTGATGGTACTACAACAGCTACAGTTCTTGCACAGGCTATGATTAACGAAGGTATGAAGAACCTTGCAGCAGGAGCTAATCCAATCGTTTTAAGAAAGGGTATGAAGAAAGCTACAGACTGTGCAGTTGAGACAATCGCACAGATGAGCTCAAAGGTAAACGGTAAGCAGCACATCGCAAGAGTAGCTACAATTTCAGCCGGTGATGAGACTGTAGGTAACATGGTAGCAGACGCTATGGAGAAGGTTTCTGGAGATGGCGTTATTACTATTGAAGAGTCTAAGACAATGCAGACAGAGCTTGACCTTGTAGAAGGTATGCAGTTCGACAGAGGATATATCTCTGCTTACATGGCAACAGATATGGATAAGATGGAAGCTACATTAGATGAGCCATACATCTTAATTACAGATAAGAAGATTTCTAATATCCAGGAGATTCTCCCTGTATTAGAGCAGGTTGTACAGTCAGGTGCTAAGCTTTTAATTATCGCTGAGGATGTTGAGGGTGAGGCTCTTACAACATTAATCGTTAACAAGTTACGTGGTACTTTCAATGTTGTTGCTGTTAAGGCACCGGGCTATGGTGACAGAAGAAAGGCTATGTTACAGGATATCGCTATCCTTACAGGTGGTCAGGTAATCAGCGAGGAGCTTGGTCTTGACTTAAAGTCAGCTAGTCTTGAGATGTGCGGACGTGCAAAGTCTGTTAAGGTACAGAAGGAGAATACAATCATCGTTGACGGATTTGGCGATAAGGCTTCTATCGAGGCAAGAGTTGCTCAGATTAAGAAGCAGGTTGAGGAGACAACTTCTGAGTTCGACAAGGAGAAGTTACAGGAGAGACTTGCGAAGCTTGCAGGTGGTGTAGCTGTTATCCGTGTTGGTGCTGCAACAGAGACAGAGATGAAGGAAGCTAATCTTCGTATGGAGGATGCTCTTAACGCAACAAG
>SVFJ01000139.1 GCA_015056925.1 Lachnospiraceae bacterium
AGATAAGTGATGCTGCGATACACGGTACCTCGTTTGCCCTCGACCACCTTATCCTTGTAGGCAAATTTCTCACTCTTATAATTGGCCAGCAAAATAAGATCCACCCATGCCTGCCCTTTGGACACCGGCCTATCCTTCCAAATCCAGTGATCCATAATCTCACGATGAATACTCACATATCCTTTTCCAACATCACTCACCCAAGCTCACCTCTTTCCAAACGTTCTTTCAGATCCCGATACCAGATCTCCTTAATCAAATCACCGGAAGTCTCTTCCTTACAGAAAATGATATTCAGATTAAACCGCACCATAAAAGCAATCACAGAAGCGGAAAATGCCTTTGCATCCATCTTCGTCCTGTACTTTCCGTTCAAAAGATTCTCCCAGGAAGCATTCTCCACAATCAAATAAATCCTGGCGCCCTGTTCCCTGGCTCTTTCAAATTCTTTGGTAAAGCGACTCCTTCCTTTGCAGAAACAAGCCGCCAATTCATCTAAACTCATTTTTCGTTCCACCACACAGACCGGTAATACCGTTGTAGCTGGATCATACAACTTTGTCCCATCCGGCAATGTAGCATTGTAGCTATAATCCCCGTAAGACAAGGTACACCGACAGTACGGGCACCCGAAACGCTTATAACGCTTCAATGCCCGCTCGGTCGGCTGCTCCCTGGTATCCACCAGAATCTCTATGCTGCGAAGAACCTCCTGCTGCTCATGCACATTCATTAATCAAAAGGCAGCTCATCTGCCCCATCCGGAATCTGCATAAAACCATACTCATCCGTAGTCGTACCACCTCTGTTAACGCCGGGCTTATTCAGCAGACGGTCTTCCGGCAGACGATAACGATTGCCTCGAATCATTTCTACAGAACATACCTGTGCAAAATTGGTTGCACGGCCAATACTGCCATCACGCTTTTCATATTCACGTTCATTAAAAAGACCGCCAATAATAAGCCCCTTGAATTTAGACTCATCCCAATCAAAGTGGTATCCCGGATTGCTCTCTTCCAAAGCTTCAGTGAAAGTCTTGAAACGACGCTTTGTCCAACCATCCTGCTCCGTACCATCATCCTTCGGCACGCTAAGCAAATAGTGACAATGCCACTTCTTATCCTCTGTCTGCTGGTTCTGATAATCACGGTTGTAATATCCCTGATACTCACCTTCTGCGATATCTGTAGCAATCTTCACATACTGTCCGTTACTGTTTTCATGCACCGTAGCCCCAAGGATACGAACCACATATCCACCCTTCGGTAATGCCTGAAAATCTCCATATGCCTGTGTCTTGTCATAATCTCCAAATCTCTTGATACCCATAATCAAAGTCCTCCTTCTTAATATTCCTTCATAATTTCCAACACCTTCATAATGTCGTTCGGGATATACTCCTCCGCAAACGCCCCTAACGGTGTCCTGCTGGTGCTGTTGTGACTGGTAACCTCAAACAGATACTGATCCCCCTGCTTCACAGAGCGAAGCAGCCAATTGAACTTGGAATCAATATCGTTCTTCTCCGTCTTACGTCCATTAGTCTTGATGCGGATGCGCTCATAGCCATCCTCGGTACGCTCCGTCTGGGTATGGAACACCAGAATAACCGTAAGATTCTCACGAAACATTCCGGGCATCTCCACCAGATTCCAGATATACTGCGCCAAATCCATCCACTTATCGTAGCCCTTCTCACGACAACGACGCATTTCTTCTGAGACCACAGATTGTTCACCGTATCCACTACCACGTAATTCACGTGCTTGAACTTATCGCTGGTTGCTACAGAATGAAGTCCCTTAATCACCTTTTCCGGTTCATTGATTCTAAAATAGTTGTTCCTCCCGGAATTGTACTGCTGCTTCCATCCCTTCCAGTTCAAACCCTTGCCATCGCAGTCAAAAATGACTGTATGGTCTGCAGGCAGTCCTTTCAGAGAGGTTGATTTACCACTACCGGGCTCGCCGGCAATTCCGATTAAATTTGCCATATACTCCTCCCTATCTGATGCGCAAAGATTCTGACTGTGTCAGCTGCGCATACTCCGTGTCTCCATGTTCCTTAACAAAAGCAATGATTGCCTTCTTGTCCACTTTAGGCTCCTGGGGAATCAGATACTGCTCAGGTACCTCGCCGATGATATTTACCGTCGCCGGATTCTTCTGAATATTGAAGCTAAACAATGCGGTCTTAAATTTCTTCTTATCCAAAAGAATCATGCTCTGTTCCAAGGAATTCTTAAGGCGTTCCACATTATTACTGATGGCTTTCTTTCTGGCTGTCAGCCTATCTACCTCTGCAGTAATTGCATCCACCTGTCCGCTTAACATGCGAATAATCTTCGCATAACCATCTGCCTTTTCCTCGATTTCAAAATCGATACCTTCCATGGTATCCAAAATGACCTGCTCCTCCGCATCCGGATCTTCCAGTAGCTGCATCAGATATGCCATCTGCTCTGTAAGTTCATATAATGTTGCCATTCCCTATCCCTCCAAATAAATATCCATTCCAAGAGAAGCCAAAAGCGCTCTGTCCAGTCGCACCATATCCTCTTCTCTCAGATGCGTGATGTAACCCAGTACTGCACGCTTGTCTATGGTTGCCAGCTGCTCCGTCTGAATCATGGACGGCTTCAACTCGTCATACCAGGTAAGCAACACATGCGTTTTCATCTCCACACGCTTCAACTGAGAGGACAGATACGCCACAATCAATGTGGGGCTGTGATCGTTACCCATCTGATTCTGGATAATCACCGCCGGATGATTTCCTCGAACCACATGCGTCTCCTCTTCTGCGTTTGAACTGACATTCTCTAAGAAAACCACGTCTCCTCTTTTAAATTCTGTAATCTGCTTTTCCATTCCTAACTAAGCTCCTTTTACTTCAATGATCTTTACTGCTTCTACTGTTTCCCCCGGTTTCAACACCAGGATTTGTCTTGCCTCGCCAAATAACTTTCTGAGGATGAAATCTCGCATGCTCATCTTCTTTGATACCAGCAGCTGCTTTCTGTTACCCTCAGCGAGAATAACATTTACTTCATGTCTCATATCTCTGCACTCCTTTCCCAGACGGCTGATTTTCCGGAAGCATTTCTCTGCTTCTAATACTTTGGAAATTCGTCAACCGCCTGGCAAAAACAGTTACTAAAGGCTCATATTCTCTGCGATTTTCTTGAAAATTCCCTTAAACCTCTTATCTATGGCCTGCTTTGAAACCGGCTTCTCCTGTTCCGCCCCAATCTGCTCCAATGTCTTGCCGGTTCCAAATCGGTCATAAATCAGATTGATCTGCTCCTCTGTAAGCAAAGGAAGAATCTTCTCTCTAAATTCCTGAACTGAAATATTCTCCACCTCTTCTCCAAACAAAGCCGCTTCCGGTCCGACCAACTCCGAACCAAATTTCACAGCTCCTGAAACACTTAAACCATTGGTCCCCTTAACCGGTGACGATGCTATACACGCCATTCCTACCTCTGTAAAATCACCATCAGAAAACGTGTTATGTACCAATACCTCTTCATTTCTTTCCTGGTCCTCTGTATCCTGGGCTTCGGCATTGTCAAGGTCCTGGAGCATGTCCAGCATCTCAAACGTAATTACACTGCCGGTCTCATCCATATCACCAACATGATATTCGTGATCAATGTAATGACCTTGTCCATTTCCATCGTCTACATACTCCGAATAAACATAGGTGGTTTTGTCTTTGCGGTAACACATTCTGTTTCTGTCATAGCGTGATCTGTAGTTCTTTTCTGTTTGTTTTTTCTTCATTTTCGTGTCTCCTTTGATCCTTGTTGATCTCCGCGAGACACGAAAAAGAGCCGATGACCTTTGCTATCACCGACTCTGACAAAATGGCACACTAAGTAACGGTGATATGCTTTCAGATTGTGGATACCTGTCTTTATCACAGATATGCCTAACCCTATTCGCATCTCGCCGTCCTATGGCCATCTCGAACTTTTGAGATTATGTATTTTTGCCAGCCTGTCCAAGGTCGGCTGGTACCCTTTTTATAAAAATAAAAAAACGGAGCTTTTATCATTCCAACATAACATTGGATTAATAAAAACTCCGGCAAACGGTAGCTCGTCACCTTATAGTACGGCTCACAGCTCGGTAGTGTAACTTATATTAAAATTAGTCTCTAAACCAATCTGACTAATCACCTCGTCTAAAGCAATTATTTCAGCTTCCATCTTAGGCTTTTTAGTTTCAAAATAAATACGACCTCTTTCATCAATTAAAGCATCAAAAACTCTTTTTTGATTTCTATTAAGTATAGTTACTCTTTTCATTCATATCTGCCTCCTTTTTTATATAACACCATTCTACTAGGTATATCTCCATGATAGATTATTAACACCACACAATTAATGTTCGGATTTCATAAATTCATCTAATATTCCCTTCAAATTTTCAGGAATACGAATATCATCTCTGTGTCTATAAACAGTTCTATACAGTGCACTCATTGCAGCATCTATATTATCTCCCATCTTTTCACTACAACAAAGAGGTATGAGTTTATATGTATACCCGCCACTTCCATTTCCATTTTCATCATAATACTCATAATATTCTCCAGAATAAATATACATTTCCAACACTTCAGATGGTTCACCCTTAAATGAATATTTCATTACATCTGTAAAATATACGGTATTTAAATTATCTAATGCCAAAGTAAACCAAGGTCCGACACTGTAATTCTCATCCCCTAATGTTAATCCATCTCCAAGGAAGTGCGAAACATATATCTTTCTGCTAATATATTCATAATCGTCATATCTTTCACTTCTGTCGTCTGGATGAGTTTGCAGCATTGGAATTGTTGATGTTACTTTACCATTCAGCATTTCTGCAACTAACCTCATGTCCAATTTTTCCCAAAAAATTTCACGACTCTCTGTTTTTTTCTGAAATAATTTAAGTAGATTTAAAAGATACATTTCATTATCATCAACGGTCTGCAAGTCTACAGAAATAATTACGTCTACCGACACATCTAATGCCCGTGCTATTTTGTAAACGATATCCACACCAGCTGCTACACCTTCGTTTTTTTTGTTAATTCTAGAAATGTAACCCTTACTCACTCCTATTTCATTTTCTAGGTCACCAATTTTTTTATTCTTACGCTTTAGAAGATAAGTTATATTATTCATAAGTATTTTTTTATCAAATTCCATGTTCTATTCCCTCCTGATAATATTATTATATACTGGTTTGACTATATATTCAATATTTACTTTTAATCAACTGAATTATTGACGAATATTACAATTTTATATATTTCTCTGTTCAATAATTTCAATTTCTGTCTCTCTGCAACTCCATAAATTTCAACTTTCTAGTTTCATCGTAACCCGTAAATTCATATATAATATACAAAAGAATAAAAGCCCAACAAAGTACAGAGATATTCTTCTATCTCTTATACTCCGTCAGGCTTTGCTCACTACTCACTGTGTGGCGATTTGCTCAGTACGCTCCGTATGAATTTTTTGTTTGTGAAAGCTGACTGCAATCACAGCCTTGCAGATCGGACACTTAATCTTGATAACACCCTCCGTATCCGAATCCGCATCAAATAATCTCTTGTTCTTGCAGCAAGGACATCCAATATGTATCTCTCTTCCCATCGTTCCCATTCCCCTCCTATCAATGATAATCGTATGGAGAACGGAAACCTTTATGTGCAGGCTTCGATAGATGCGCTTCCGCTTCTTCCCTTGTAAGAAACAATCTGCTTCCTCTTACCGATATTCCACTTTGCCCAAGGAATCGAACTATATAAAAATCTCCTTTTCTTCCGGTAACCACTACCTCAGTAATGATTCGGTTGCTTTCAATAATAAATACGTGTGAACCAATCTCTACCTTATCCTGCATAAATTTC
>SVFJ01000140.1 GCA_015056925.1 Lachnospiraceae bacterium
CACCCGTCCGCCACTAACTTTACAATCGCTAGGCTTCATGTAAAGTCCGTTCGACTTGCATGTGTTAAGCACGCCGCCAGCGTTCATCCTGAGCCAGGATCAAACTCTCATGTTAAAGTGTTTGAACCAAGTCCAGTTAAACTGGCTTGTTTTCCGTTTTGTATGTTTCCATACTTTACTGTTTTTAGGTTTTGTTCTCTGAACAATTCTTTATCAAGAATTTTCAGGGTTGCATTACTGTTTATTTGTCAAGGTTCTGTCTGTTGCTTTCGTTTGACGCAACTCTGTTAATATATCATAACTTTTGCATCTTGTCAACAACTTTTTTAAATTATTTTTCATCGCTTTCGCGGTGATTTTTATATTAACATAGGAATTATCCTGTGTCAACATATTTCATGTTATCAGCTCTCTTGCCTTACGGCGAAAAAAAAGAATCTCGATGTTGCTAAGATTTCTTTTCCATAAGCATAATAAATGAAACGGAGAAAGAGGGATTTGAACCCTCGCGCCGGTTGCCCGACCTACACCCTTAGCAGGGGCGCCTCTTCAGCCTCTTGAGTATTTCTCCCTGGTACTGAATTATATCCTCTACCAATATAAAGTTCGCATCTCTTTGACGCAAAATTTATTATACATAACCGGCATGATATTGTCAATTCTTTTTTTATTTTTCTAAAAAATTATTGTTAACCCTTGTTTTTAGAGCCTTTGCCCAATGTCATGCACTTCTGAATATTACAATTTATTCCTCTGCAAACTCTTTAATTGCTGTTTCATACAGATTATTACCTTGCGCATCTATTACAACAATAACCGGAAAATCTTTTACCTCGAGTTTACGAATTGCTTCTGTGCCTAAATCATCATATGCTACTACCTCAGATGATATGATGGATTTGGAGAGCAATGCACCTGCACCTCCTACTGCTGCAAAGTATACTGCCCCGTTTCTTACGATTGCTTCCTTTACCGCATCATTACGCTTACCTTTTCCTATCATACCCTTTAATCCCAGGTCTAAGAGCTTAGGAGCATATTTATCCATTCTGCTGGCTGTTGTCGGTCCTGCAGAACCTATCGGTCTTCCCTCTCTTGCCGGAGATGGTCCCATATAATATATGATGTTATTTCTCATATCAATGGGTAATTGCTCTCCTCGCTCCAATGCTTCATACATCCTTAAATGTGCCGCGTCTCTGGCTGTGTAGATTGTTCCTGTTATATAGACATAATCACCTGCTTTTAGGTCTGCTGCCACTTCATCGCTTATTGGTGCATTTACATACTTATCCATGGTTATTCTACCTCTTATTATGATTCAACTTTCTTTTATTTATACATATCTTTATTACTTCTACCAATATTGCTTCAAAATTATAGTACTCTTACCGCATGTCTGTTTACATGACAGCAGATATTTACTGCCACCGGTAATCCTGCAATATGTGTTGCATAGGTATTAATATTTACTGCAAGAGCTGTTGTTGTTCCGCCCAAACCGCCCGGACCGATTCCGGATTTATTGATTTTCTCTAACAGTTCTATTTCCATTTCCTTTACATATGGAATATCAGAATGCTTATTTACCGGTCGGGTTAATGCCTGTTTTGCCATAAGTGCACATTTTTCAAAGGTTCCGCCGATACCTACTCCAACTACCATTGGTGGACAAGCATTAGGACCTGCGTCCTTTACTGCTGTTAAAATTGCATTCTTAACTCCTTCGATTCCATCTGCCGGTTTAAGCATAAATACACGGCTCATATTCTCGCTTCCAAATCCCTTTGGTGCTACCGTTATCTTTACCTTATCGCCCGGTACTATAGAATAATGTATGATTGCAGGCGTATTATCCTTGGTATTTTCTCTTATTAATGGGTCCTTTACGACTGACTTTCTTAAAAAGCCTTCTACATATCCTCTACGAACACCTTCATGAATGGCTTCCTCTAAAGAGCCTCCTGTAAAGTGTACCTCTTGCCCTATTTCCATAAATACAACTGCCATTCCTGTATCCTGACAGATAGGAATCATATCCTCTCCTGCAATTTGCAGGTTATCCTGCAGCTGATTTAAAATCTGCTTTCCTAAACAACTCTTTTCTGTATCAACAGCATTTTTTAATGCCGCATCCATATCCGGCGTTAAAAAATGATTGGCTTCTATGCACATTTCTTTTATATTCTGTATGATTTCTTCTAGTTGTATTTCTCTCATGACTGCCTCCCTACGCTTCAAATCGCACTCTATCCCACGAATATAATATCTGCAAACTCTGCTTTTGCCGCCTTTGCTAAATCTGCAGGCGACAGTTCTAACTGCACTCCCAGCTTACCACCACTTACGATAATCTTCTCAAGCTGCTGTGCCTCCCTGGCTATTCTGGTTACATACTGCTTCTTCATGCCGATTGCCGTACAACCACCCCTGATATAGCCTGTCACTGCGTTGATATCCTTCACGTGTAACATTGCGACTGACTTCTCTCCTACTGACTTAGCTGCTTTCTTCATGTCCAGTTCTTCTGCTATGGGTATTACAAATACATAGTAGTTCTTTGAATTACCCTGCGTTACCAAGGTCTTATATACCTTCTCATGCGGTAATCCCAGCATATCTGCAATCTGAATTCCATCTATAAACTCATCACATTCATATGTATGCATTTCATATGAAATCTTCTGTGTTTCTAATATTCGCATGGCATTTGTCTTGATTTCCTTATTTTTTGCCATAACGTAACTCACCTTCCTGTTACTGTTATATTTACATAATCTGTATATTTATTCATACTTATTTTTTCACAGGTAGAGATAAATGTAAAGTGTAAATTTTTATGTAAGCATAAGTTTGGCCTTTACACTTTAACTCTGCTTATTCGCGCAAAAAGAGAGTCCCGTGACAGACTCTCTTGGTTGTGTGATATGTGATATAAGTTAATAGGAAGTTATGATTTATTCCTTTATACCCTTTTACATCATGCCCGAATATATATCCGAACATTATATTATTGTAACTATGTGACTTATTTATTCAAGTTACTTACCACAATCATAAGTTAGCACAAACTAACTTGTATGTCAAGATATATTTCACAATTCCTAGGGATATTATATGTTTTCGTTGCATGAACCGGAAATTTCCTTTATAATCTCGATTGTTGGAATATAATATAGCTAATGAGAAGTTGCAAAGCAAATTCTCATAAAAGGCACATTTTTGTGCCGCGCATCCGATTACAGGGTTCACGAAGTGGTTCCTGTAATATAGCTTTGTTTTAGAAAGGTTATTGAAATGAGTATTTTAAATGTTGAGAATCTTTCTCATGGTTTTGGAGACAGAACAATTTTTACAGATGTTTCTTTCCGCTTATTAAAGGGCGAGCATATTGGCTTGATTGGAGCAAATGGTGAAGGTAAATCTACCTTTATGAATATTATTACAGGTAAGCTGATGCCTGATGAGGGCAAGGTAGAATGGTCTAAGAACGTCCGTGTTGGATATTTGGACCAGCATACAGCATTACAGAAGGGTATGTCTGTCAGAGATGTTCTTGCATCTGCTTTTGATTTTTTATATGAAATGGAAGCACGCATGAATGAAATCTGTGACAAGATGGGAGAGGCTTCTGAGGATGAGTTAAATGAATATATGGAAGAGCTTGGTACGATTCAGGACCTTCTGACGCAGCATGATTTCTATATGATTGATGCAAAGATTGAAGAGGTTGCAAGAGCTCTTGGTATCTTAGAGGTTGGTCTTGATACGGATGTTACAGACCTGAGCGGTGGTCAGAGAACTAAGATTTTACTTGCTAAGCTTTTATTGGAAAAGCCGGATATTCTTCTTTTAGACGAGCCGACCAACTACCTTGATGTGAATCATATCGAGTGGTTAAAGAGATACTTACAGGAATATGAGAATGCATTTATTTTGATTTCTCACGATATTCCTTTCTTAAATAGTGTTATTAATCTGATTTATCATATGGATAATGCGCAGCTTACCAGATATGTTGGTGACTATGACAAGTTCCAGGAAGTATATGCCATGAAGAAGGCACAGCTTGAGGCAGCATATAACAGACAGCAGAAGGAAATTGCTGATTTGAAGGATTTCGTAGCCCGTAACAAGGCGCGTGTAGCTACCCGTAATATGGCGATGTCCCGTCAGAAGAAGCTGGATAAGATGGATGTGATTGAGCTTGCGGCTGAGAAACCCAAGCCGGAGTTCCGCTTCAAGGAGGCCAGAACCAGTGGCAGATACATTTTTACTACCAAGAGTCTTGTTATCGGATATGATGAGGCTTTGTCAAAGCCGCTTTCTCTTTCTATGGAGCGTGGTCAGAAGATTGTCTTAACAGGTGCCAATGGTATTGGTAAGACTACTTTATTGAAGAGTATTCTTGGCTTGATTCCTGCTTTAAATGGCGGTGTTGAGCTTGGTGACTATTTGGAGATTGGCTACTTTGAACAGGAAATGGACCAATCCGTATCTACCACCTGTATCGAGGAGGTTTGGAATGAGTTTCCTTCCTTTACACAGTATGAGGTGCGTTCTGCTCTTGCTAAGTGCGGTCTGACTACAAAGCATATCGAGAGCAAGGTTAAGGTGCTTTCGGGTGGTGAGCAGGCTAAAGTGAGACTTTGTAAGCTGATTAATAAGGCTACTAACATCCTGCTTCTTGACGAGCCAACCAACCACTTAGATGTAGATGCTAAGGCTGAATTAAAGCGTGCATTACAGGATTATAAGGGAAGTATTCTTATGGTTTGTCATGAGCCTGAGTTCTATGACGGACTTGCAACAGATGTATGGGACTGCTCTCAGTGGAGTACAAAGATATAATGAATAGTAAAACCGGGCTAGTAAAGCCCGGTTTTACTATTTGTAAAGATACTATTTTTCATCTACTCTTGTAAACAGTGCGTAATTACCTGTTTGCATATTGGCAGCATCCAGATATCCATTCGCATAAAATCCCATATAATATGATTCATTCGGAGTTACATGTCTACATTCACCATTCATCATTAATTCTTCGTTATGTAGCACCATACAACAATAATTCTCCAAATTGTAAAACTCATTACCTGAATTTCTTTCAAAATATGCTTCCATCTTCTCCTTGGTAACACCAAACTGCGAAAGTGAGTTTACAATATATTCTAATGCCTGTTCTGCAAAATAGAATTCATATGTACCTCTATAATAATTATCATCGTGACAATCATCTGACTGATACCATATAAAATCTTTATTCTCACCATAATAGATTACTGAACCATCTTTTCCCTGATATTTTTTTCCTGCAAATTCTTTTTCTCTCATAATAGCTCTCCTTTTATTCCTATCTTCCTAACATATTTGGCATATTTTTTATATTTTGCTTTAACACTTCTGTCGCTACTTCCATTCCACACAACGCAGATGTTTTTGTTGTATCAAGAAACTTCAATACGCCATCTGCACCTTGGGTTATAACCAGCTTACTATTTTCTCCAAAATTCTCTGCTGCTTCCTTAGCATTATCCAAAAATTTATATGTGCCATCTGCCGCCTGTACAATTGTCAGCTTACCCATATCTCCGGCTTTCTCCATGACATCCTTTGCACTGTCTACAAAACTCATTGTACCGTCTGCCGCCTGAGTAATCACAAGTTTTTTAAAATCGGCAAAATTTGTTAACATGTCTTTTGTCGCATCAGAAGCTTTTGCCTTATCCAAAATACCCTGAATCAAATTGTTTTCTGCAGTAACCATATCCTTTCCCAACTGCTCCATACCGGCTACCACACTCTTTGTTCCATCCGCTAAGCTCATTGCGCCTTCTGTTGCCAATGTAACTGCTGATTCTCCTACCTTTTCTATGCCTGCTACTA
>SVFJ01000141.1 GCA_015056925.1 Lachnospiraceae bacterium
ATTACTGCTGTCCGTAGGATGGAAAAAGGATACAGCAAAGATTAAAATCAATATTCCCAATACCAGCATAATAATGGAGTATAGGATTTCTTTTGAACGTAGTACAACTATCTTTGTATTTGAACTCATAGGAAACTCCGGTAAGTAGCTTTGGTATATCTTATGTGGGAGATAGAAAGATTATGCAAGGTTCCTTAGGATTCTTTTTTTCGCTTAGATAATCTTTTACACTTCAATTTTATAATATCTAATACTTCTTCACGATTGTCAGAGTCAAGTGTGCGAAAATGCGTGAGTAAGTTTATTTCTTCATTAGTAAGTGTATGGTAGGAGAGCTGAGAACCTGCCTTATCAGCAGAGTGTGAAGTAAGTGCAGTCTGATAGTGGGAAAGTGACGTGTATTGTCCCTTGTCTCTTACAGAAAGTTCTAAAAGAGATTCGACGGATACACCATATAATTCTGCTAGCTGAAATAGCATATCTGCCGGAGGAGTATTTCGACCGGTTTCGTAGTGAGAGTAAGTCTGCCTGATAATATTCAAATGAGATGCGACAAACTCCTGTGAAAAGGCATGTTGTTTGCGTAGTAATTTCAAGTAAGCGCCTAAAGTAGTCTGTGTCAAAAAAATTCCTCCTTTTACAATATATGCAGGGGTTAGTCATGTAGATTCAATAGCAAAACTTCCAAAACAAGAGAATGCAAAAAATGTGCACAAAAGTTGCGAAATGCACAAAATGTTGTTAAACAAGAATAGCATAGCGAAAATTGCACAGAAAATGGCTATTCTAAATAGCAATGATACACAATCTACAAAAAATAGCTTTTTCATAATTTGTAAAAAATATACAAAGAATAGCTTTTGCGTGCTAGAGCTATTGAAAATAGCGAATTGTAAGTTTATAATTATTATTGAGTCGAGTTGAGAAAAAATATACTTGACTAAATACGTTACTAATACGGGTACTCACCAACCCAACATGAAACGAGGAGGAATATTCCAATGAGAATGAAGAAATTTTTAGCAGTTGCACTTGTTGCAACAATGACAATGGCATCTTGTTTAACAACATTTGCCAAGACAACAACTACAGCTCCTATTGCAGTAGTTGAAGAGACAAAGAATACTTCTGTATACAATGCAAGTGCAGTAGAGGCAGGTAAGGAAGTAGTAAAGATGGCAGGTATCTCTGTTACATCTACTATCGCTGGTAGCTATGCTACAGAGTCAGGACTTGCTGTTATCTCTCCAATGAAGGATTTGACAGCTGCATTAGGTTTGGCAGATGATATGGAAGCATATATCGTGGCTGTAGATACAGATTATGATTCAGCACCTTTAGCTATGGCAGTAGTTGATGCCGCAGCAACAGCACTTGGAGCAGATGTTGTATCCGTTGTTACAATGGATTTATGCGGAAAAAAGAATGGATTATATTACAATTTAGGTATGGATACCAGTGTTGGTGTTATCATGTTAGAGGTTAAGAATCCAGATCCTACAAAGACATATTCTGTAGTATGTGTACAGCCAGGTGGTGTTGTTACTATTTTACCTGATGTTGATGATGTTTCAGGTACTGTAACATGTGAGCTTAAGGCAGGTCTTGCAACATATGCAATTGTTGCAGAGTAATTAAGCAATAGGTGAGTTGCTTATGATATAGTGGGCAGTTTGGTGAACTGCCCACTCATTAAATTAGCGAACAAAAAGAAATAAGGGGCTTTTTGTTGCAATATTATTGTGGCAATACGATTGCTGGTATAAAGGGGTTAACATCATGTGGAAGCAAAAAATGGAGGAACACAAATTTCAGGTACTGTTTTTGACAGTACTGTTCTGTTATTTTATGTATAGCCTACCTCGGGTATATGGATTCTCGTTACTACCGGATGAATTTGGCTATTGGTCATATGCTGCAAAGGCTGCAGGATGTGACTGGTCTGATATTGTGTCCATGGGTTCTTATTACTCATATGGATACAGTCTTATTTTAATCCCTATTTTTATGCTATTTGAAGACGCGGTGATTGCATACAGAGTTGCAGTTGCGGTCAATTTTTTATTGGTTTTTATTGCATTTATTGTTTTGAATAAACTAGTAAGTAAATTATTTGTAGAAGTAAGCAAGGCACAGAAAACGATTTGTACGGCAATTGCTATGTTTTATCCGGCATGGCTCTTTTACTCGAAGATGACAATGACGGAGGTTGTGTTGATGTCGTTGTTCGTAATACTGTGTGCGTTGCTCTATCATTATGTTGAAAAGAACAAGCCATCAAGCTTGTGCATGTTTGTATTGGTGCTTGTGTATATATATTTTGTACATATGCGTTCTGTGGCGATATTGATTGCAGGCGCTATGACGGTAGGAGCGTATTTGTTGATAAAAGTAAGAAAGTTAAAGCCGTTTCTAATCGTTGTAGGAGTTGGATGTGCGTTGTTTGGTATAGGTATTGTCATAAAGGCAGTGGTAACGGAGGTATTCTATTCGGGTTCTGATGCGGCAACTATGGGGATTAATGATTATAGTGGACAGATAGAAAAAATAAAGTATATCTTCACCAAAGAAGGCATTAAGGATTTTGCAATCAGCTTGGTGGGAAAGATACTTTATATGGGGACTGCGACGTACGGACTGGCATATTGGGGACTTGTATATGCGGTAAAGGAGATTGTTAGGCTGTTGCAAAAGAAAGCATCACAAGAGGAAATAGCAAAAGCAATTTTGTATATTTTTGTTTTTTTCTCAGCAATCGGGCAGCTTTTGATTTCAACAATTTACAATATTATACCGATTAGAATTACCAGTATTACCTATGGTAGATATCATGAATTTGTATTTCCTATTCTGATGATTATGGGTATGGTTGCAATATATGAAGCAAAGCATGTGTGGTTGGGGATATTAGCGATAATATCGATGCAGATTCCGATGGTTTTTCTTGTATTGTATGGAGTGGAATTGAGAGGACTGACTGCTTTTGCGGCGTACTTTATGGTAGGCATGAGCTATGTTCATAGTCTGGAATGGTTTGAACCGAAAATGTTCTATTGGATGTCAGTTGGATTTGGAGCAGTGTTAGGTTTGTTATGCACAGGGTTGATAAGACTTGGGAAGAAAAAGGAAAGATTAAATGTGCTACAAATATTGTTTGTTACGCTAGAGATCATCTTAATTATACTGACTTGCGAAAAGTATTCGGATATTTATAATGAGAGAGCGTTTCAGGATACTTATATAGCAAGAATGCTGGAGGAAATGGAAACAGAAGATAGAAGAATTGTATTTATTCATTCAGGGGGAGCGACGACTATTGCATATATTCAATTTATGTTAAGAGATAGTGAAATAATATTACTAGATAATCGTGGAGCAATAGATATGTATACGGCGAATGAATTGCAAGATGATGATTTGATATTAGTAGATGCTTCATGTGGCTTTAGAGATGATTTAAAAGCAAAATATGGAAGGAATTGTTACAATGGTCATTTTGCTTTGTATTTTAACTAAATGTGTAAAGTGAGGGTGAGAATGAAAAAAATAATTGTGACGGTCTTTAGCATGATTATAATGCTATGTCTATCGGTAGTAACAGTAAAGGCAGCAGAACTAGGAGGAGCAATGTCACTCTTAGAAGCGACACAAGCTGTAAAGGTGTATGATGCACCGAATGGAACAGAGATTGGAGAATTGGCAGAGGGGACGGCAGCGCTTACCATAGGAGAAGAACAGGATGGATGGATACAGATAATGTATCAAGAAGTAAAGGGATATGTTCAGATGGCACAGATGCAGACATTTGGAGATACGCAGGCTTTGAATAATGAATATGCTGATACAGAGAATTTTCATAAGCTTGTTTTTGAGGAAATGAAGGTACAAAAGGAACAACAGACACAGGAAATGCTATGGGGAGCAATTATGATTGCTCTTGTAGCAGGGATTTTTGTAACAAGTATTCTTTCTGCATTAAAGAAAAATGAAAAGGAAAGAAAATATAAGCCAATTTACAAGGGACAGAAAAAAGCAGAGGACTAGAACGGCTTGCAAAGGATAAGAGGGGAAATCTATGAAGCTGATAATTCAGATACCTTGCTATAACGAGGCAGATACGTTGGAAATAGCATTAAATGATTTGCCAAAGAAATTAACCGGAATTGATGAAATAGAATATTTGATTATTAATGATGGAAGCAAGGATGAAACGGTAGAGGTAGCAAAGAAATGGGGCGTACACCATATTATAAATTTTAGCCAGAATAAGGGGCTGGCAAAGGGATTTATGGCAGGTTTGGATGGATGTCTTAGAAATGGGGCAGATATTATCGTAAATACAGATGCGGATAACCAATATTGTGCGGAAGATATACAACATTTGATTCAGCCTATATTGGATGGTAAGGCAGATATGGTAATTGGAGCAAGACCGATTGATGAAACAGAGCATTTCTCATTTATCAAGAAAAAGCTACAGCACTTAGGAAGCTGGGCAGTAAGACGAGCTTCTGGAACCAATATACCGGATGCACCGAGCGGATTTCGTGCCATGACAAGAGATGCAGCTATGCACATTAATGTAGTAAATGATTATACATATACACTAGAAACGATAGTACAGGCGGGACGAGAGAAGATAGCGATAACGAGTGTGCCGATTCATACCAATCCAGAGCTGAGACCATCCAGGTTATTTCGAGGAATAGGTGCTTATGTGAAGAAATCCATGGTGATTATCTTGAGAACCTACATGATGTATAAGCCATTAAAGTGTTTTACATACCTAAGCATTCCGCCAATTGGCATTGGTGTAGGTATAGGACTTAGATTTATCTATTTGTTTTTGAAAAATGGAGGTGCAGGGCATATGCAGTCTTTGTTGCTTGCGTGTACCTTGATAATTATAGGGTTTTTAACATTTATGATAGGTCTTGTGTCGGACCTAATGGCATCAAGCCGACGTATTCTGGCAGATACACAATATCATGTAAGGCGTATGGAGTATGAGGCAATAGAGGCAAGACGAAAGGAAAGAGAAGCAGAAGTACGAGATGCTCTTATAGGTGACAAAGATAAAGGGAAAGGGAGTAGCAGATTAGGACAGGCTTCATCAAAGACAATAGAGGAACGACAGGCAGAGAATATAAAGACATTATTTCAGATGATAACGATGTGTTAGTGGGGAAAGATTATGAGAGAGAGGATTACATTTGTAGTACCTGCATATAATGCTGAGGCAACACTGGTAAGAACAATTGAAAGTATTCTGCATCAGACGGATGAACGATATAAGATTATTATTGTTAATGACGGTTCAACTGATGGTACGGACAGAATTTGTCAAGACTATGCAAAAAGCAGAATGGATAAGATTGCATATATCAAGCAGGAAAACAGAGGTCTTGGTGGTGCACGCAATCGTGGCATGGATGCGGTAACGACAGCATATGTATCATTTCTTGATAGCGATGACTGGCTGATGCCTGAATATGTGGAGAATATCAATAAGCAGTTAGAACAACATACTCCTCAAATGATTATGACTCTCCCTCAGATATATCATGAGGGCAGTAAAGCGATTAAAGATTGGTATGATAAAAAGCTATTTGAGCAAGTTTTCGGGAGTGAAGGTGCAATGATAAATCCCCAAGAGGATTTACGGATTTATCAATTTGAAATGAATTTGTGCCGCAAGGTGTTGCATATGGACTTCTTAAAAGAGATTCAATTTCGCTTTAGAGAAAAGATAAAATGGGAGGATGTATATCCACACTTTTATTTGCTGTCTAAGTGTCAGCACTGTATGGGAGTAGGAAGTGTTGGATTCTACTACCGAATCGGAGGCGCAGGACAGATTACCG
>SVFJ01000142.1 GCA_015056925.1 Lachnospiraceae bacterium
GTTCCTTCGATTTCCTTAATGAGAACCTTAAGAGTCTCACCAACCTTGAATACCTTCTTAGGATTTTCAACACGTCCCCAAGACATCTCTGAAATATGAAGTAATCCATCTACTCCGCCAAGGTCAATGAATGCACCGAAATCTGTAACATTCTTAACAGTACCTTCAACGATATCGCCAGCCTTAATCTTCTCAAATAACTCTTTCTGCAGCTCTTCTTTCTTAGCAACAATTAACTGCTTGCGATCTCCGATATATCTTCTTCTCTTAGGATTGTATTCGCTAATTACGAATTCAATATCCTGTCCTGCATACTTGCTTAAATCCTTCTCATAAACATCAGATACAAGGCTAGCTGGGATAAAGATTCTTACTTCATCAACAACAACACTTAAACCACCATCTAATACCTGAGAAACCTTTGCTGATAAAACTTCCTTATTATTGAAAGCTTCTTCAATTCTCTTGTTGCCTCTGTCAGCAGCAAGTCTCTTATATGTGAGAAGAACCTGTCCCTCACCATCATTTACTTTAAGAACCTTAACTTCCATCTTATCGCCAGGCTTTACGAGGGTTGTAAGGTCAACATTTGATTCGTTTGTATACTCGTTACGAGTAAGGATACCATCTGACTTGTAACCGATGTTAAGGATGATTTCATCTGGCTTTACATCGATGACTGTACCTTCAATTACCTCTCCTGTATGAATAGTTTTTAATGATTCTTCTAACATTTGTTCAAAAGTTAATTCTGACATAATTTTGAACCTCCTCAATTATTTTGTTTGGGGTAGAAGCCCCCGCTGTGATGCCCACTAGTTCTACAGAATTAGGTAATTCTAATTGCAGGTCTGCCAGTGTCTGTATATAGTAGGTATTCTCACACTTACTCTTGCAAAGCTCATAAAGCTTACGCGTATTGGAACTGTGAGTACCACCTATCACAATCATAACGTCAACTTTTGCTGCTAATTCAATTGCTTCCTTTTGACGTTCTTCTGTCGCATTGCAAATAGTATTCGCAACAATTATATCATAACCTTTTTTTTGAAAAATTTCAACTAAATCTTGAAATTTCTTGTAGTTAAATGTCGTCTGAGATACGATACACAGCTTTGTCCCCTCCAAACAGGTAAAATCATTAGCTTCTTGTGCTGATTCTATTACAATTGCAGGTGTTTTGGACCAGCCTTTAATCCCTTCTACCTCAGGATGACCATCATTGCCGATAATAATAATCTGATTACCGTTCTCACTTTCCTTCTGTACAATATTATGAATTCGCTTCACAAAAGGACAGGTTGCATCAATACACTCAAGCCCCTTCTGTTCAATAATATCATAAATCTCCTTTGCCACACCATGGGAACGAATCACTACACTACCTTCTTTAAGTGCCTCTAAATCCTCTTTGGTATCCAGAACCTTAACACCCTTCTGTTCTAAATCCTTAACCACTTCTTCATTATGAATAATAGGACCATATGTGTATATTGCCTTGTCCTTGTCAGTCTGTTCATAAACCTTCTCCACAGCCCTCTTTACGCCAAAACAAAAGCCTGAAGATTTTGCTAAAATAACTTCCATGTATTCCTATACCTTTCAAACGTTCTTCACAATCATGTACCTTTACTTACACAATGCAATAATCGCATCTGCCACTTCCTCAATCGTCATATCAGACGAATCCACCAATGTCGCATCCGATGCTTGTCTTAAAGGCGAGATTTCACGGTTCATATCACGCTCATCTCTCTCGATAATATCCTTTTCTATCTTATCAAAGTCGCAGCTTTCTCCCTTTGCTGTAAGCTCATCATATCTTCTCTGTGCTCTCACCTTACTGCTGGCTGTCAAATAAATCTTCACATCCGCATCAGGCAGCACGCAGGTTCCGATATCCCTGCCATCCATAACTACGTTTTCCTTTGCAGCCAGTGCCCTTTGTAACTCAACAAGCTTTTCTCTGACATCTTTATTTACACTGCTCGCGGATGCCATATCACCAACCGCCTCTGTTCGAATCAGACCATTTACATTTCTTCCATTCAAAAGAACAATCTGTTCTCCATTCTCATAGCGAATCGTTACATCTACATCAGGGCATGCCGCACTTATCTTCTCTGCCTCATCGGCTTTTATTCCCTCTTCCAAAAAATATAATGCCATTGCACGATACATCGCACCTGTATCTACATAAATATAATTTTTCTTCTTTGCAATCAGCTTTGCGATTGTACTCTTTCCTGCTCCTGCAGGTCCATCAATTGCTATTGCATAACTCATATCTCATCTTCCTTTTCTACTGTATTATATTTCCAATCCCACTTCTTTTTATTCATGGATTAAACGCGTGTCACCACGCCCTAAAATCCCTTTACCAGTCGGGTCTTTCCCCAGCCTTTTATTCTCCGGTCGCTGCACACTCACCTGCAAGCTTACCGGTAGACCATGCTATCTGCAGATTGTAACCTCCTGTCATAGCATCCAAATCAAGAACCTCTCCTGCAAAGAACAATCCTTTTACTAACTTGGATTCCATGGTAGACGGATTCACCTCCGACACACTGACACCACCCTTGGTAATAATCGCTTCATTATAATCTCTAATTCCCACAATCGTCAATTCAAGATGCTTGATAGTATTCACAAAACACTCTCGCTCTTCCTTGGTAACTTCATTCACCTTCTTATCAGGGTCAATCCCTGCAAGTACAGGCATAATCGTCAGCATTTTAGATGGAAAAAGGGAAGTAATCGCATTCTTAAACTGTTTATTTTTATTTTCATCAAATTCCCGAAGAATCCTCTTATCTAACTGTTCTGCTGTCAGCGCCGGCTTCAAGTCAATATAAAGCTTTGCTTTCTTTCCTTGTGCCTTCTTATTGTGTACATAATAACTGCTCGCACTTAGAATCAATGGGCCACTCACACCATAATGCGTAAAAAGCATCTCTCCAAAATCAGAATAGATTATCTTTCCCTCTGCCTCAACAGTTACCGATACATTACGCAAAGACAGTCCTTGCAATTGCTTACACCAGTTCTCTTCTATCGTAAACGGCACTAATGCCGGAGATAAATCCGTTACTGTATGCCCTGCATTTCTTGCAAATCGATATCCATCTCCTGTTGAACCTGTCAACACATATGAAATACCACCCGTTGCCACGATAATCTTATCTGCCAAAAGAACCTCTTTATTCTTAAGCTTAACCCCCTTTACCAGTCCTGTCTGCTGTAGCTTTTTCTTCTTTGCCTTTGACACTTCTTCTTCCACAGATTCGCCGGTATTCTCAATCACCAGCGACTCTACCTCACGATTCAGAAGGAGATTCACTCCTGCACTACGCATTTCCTTCTCCAAAGCACGAATGACATCTGACGAATGGTCTGACTCCGGGAATACTCTCTGCCCACGCTCTATCTTAAGTCTGCATCCTGCATCCTCAAAGAACTGCATCACCGCCTGATTATCAAAGCCATAGATTGCGCTGTATAAAAACTTGCTATGCTCCATAACATTCGTAAATAAATCTTCTACCTCACAGGCATTTGTCACATTACATCTGCCCTTTCCCGTGATAAACAGCTTCTTTCCAACCTTTTCATTCTTTTCCAGAAGTGTTACCTGATGCCCCGCCTTTGCTGCCGTAACAGCAGCCATCATACCCGCAGGTCCCGCACCGATTACTACTATATTACTCATTACTTCTTATCCTTTTCTCTCTGCAATGGTGTTGTCAAAAGTGTTGTCTCATCAAGGAAGTTAATTTCATCCTTCTGATACACCTGATAATTATCCCATACATGCTCCAAAGACTCCAAATGCTTCTTCACATCGTTTGGTCGCTTCAAACACAATGCAACAATCAAAGCATTTATCAAGCTCAAAGGTGCCACCAAAGAATCTACAATTGACACCATATCCGTTCGTGCCATCAGATTACATGATGAATAGAGACACATTGGCGAATGTATGGAATCCGTCATGGTGATTACCTTCGCATTCCTGTCATTCGCAAACTCCATCATCTTTAATGTACGCATCGAATATCTTGGATAGCTGATACCAATCACCACATCCTTCTCATTTACACGAATCATCTGCTCAAACATCTCAGAAGCGCTTGAAGAACACACCAAATGCACATTCGCACGAATCATGTTCAAATAAAACTGCATCATTCTTGCTAACGGCTCACAGCTTCTCAACCCAACCACATATACATTCCTGGCTCCCAGTATACTATCTACCGCTGTTTCAAACGCATGCGGGTCCACATGTTCAATGGTATCACTTATCTTCTCCATATCAGCTGTCAATACAGATGTCAAAATCTCAGACTGCGTACTTTTACCATACTTTGCGCCAATCTTTTGAACGGAATTCAGTTTATTCTTAACCCAGTCTGCCAGCGCATCCTGAAACTCCGGATAACCTTCGTAGCCTAATGCGTACGCAAAGCGAACTACTGTAGATTCACTAATCCCTACCGTATCCCCGAGCCTGGCCGCTGTCATAAATGCTGCCTGTTCATAATGGTCCATTATAAATGTTGCTATCTTCTTATGTCCCTTACTCATCTTTGCAAACTTCTCATTAATCTGGGACATAACATCAATCCTAAATTCCATGTTTCCTCACATTCTAATCTTATACTATCTCTATTCTGCAAGACTTCTGCCTATTTACCAAAGCCTTTTCAATATTCCTACTGCAAAACCCTTCTCTTTTGCATACTATCCATATCATACTGCTTATCTATACACACTTCTTGTATATATCACTCAACAACACTATGGTCTCTTCATCTGTCAAATCATAATCTCCTGTTAATACCATGCACGCACAACCATGTATGAAAATCCACATCTTCATAAACAACCCGCTTGGATTCTGACACCCTAATGCAACTGCCTTATTCATCTCTGTTCCTACTGCATTAGTCTGACCATTAAGTAATTCATAAAGACTTCTGTCACCTCGTTGCTCTGACTGAAACAGTAGCTTAAAAAGTTTTCTTTCTTCTACCGCAAAATTTATGTACGCCAATCCCAAATGTACAAACGGTGTTTCTATTTGTGACTCAAACTCTGCATAATACTGAGCAAATCTCTCTGTTGCCATCTGCCATACTTCTTCCAGCAAATCATTCATCCCCGCATACACTCTGAATATCGGCTGAGTAGAACATCCTATCTTTGCCGCCAGCTTTCTTGCTGTTACATTCTCAATACCTTCTTCTCGCGCCATTTGAAATGCAGCTTCAGCTATCATTCCTTTTGTTACTGTCTCTTTTCTTGCCATATCTTACCCCTACCCATCTCTTTTGTCAAAAAGTGTTACTTGTCCCTAATACTTCCGCCTTCTAAGCTCCACCCATCAACCAAAACATTGATAACACTTGTTATTCTAGTTGATTATTATGTAACTGTCAAGGTGGCAAAACCACCAAAACTCTTGCTACAATTCTCCATCGACAAATTCGGGTTTGCATGAGCCATGCACATCTATGTCGAATGGTCTGTGGGAGCTTGCTCACAAGCAGACATATTCGTGCATAGATGTATACGGCGACGCCGTTCGATGAACAAGCGCCGTAGGCGCTGTG
>SVFJ01000143.1 GCA_015056925.1 Lachnospiraceae bacterium
CAATACGTCCCGGGACACCTACTACCGTACAGTTAGGCGGTACTGCTTCCAATACCACACTACCTGCACCTATCTTTGAGTTCTCTCCTATCGTAAATGAACCAAGTACCTTGGCACCTGCACTAATCATGACATTATCCCCAATCGTAGGATGACGCTTTCCATGCTCCTTACCTGTACCGCCAAGAGTCACACCTTGATATAATGTAACGTTATTACCGATAATTGTAGTCTCTCCTATAATAACACCATTTCCATGGTCAATAAAGAGATTCTCACCAATCTGAGCACCTGGGTGAATTTCAATCCCGGTCTTTCTGGCTGCTCTCTGTGAAATCCATCTTGCCCAGAAGTAATGTCCACTTTTGTATAGCTTATGCGCCAGACGGTAACTTAGCATGACCTTGAAGCTAGGATACAAAAATACCTCCATATTGGAATGTATTGCCGGGTCACGCTCACGAATTACTTTTATTTCATTCCTTATCTTACTAATAAAGCCCATATATGCCTCCCTATTATGTTTACAACCCGAATAAGCACCTCGTGAAGTTCCTTCACTCGGTCGCGTTGCTCGTCAAGATACTCTCCAAAAGGGGTTGTGCAAGCACAACCTTTTGTCTAATACCTTGACTCTGCTTATTCGCACAAAAAACCGCCAATAAACTCATCAAGAGACGAATTTATCCGCGGTTCCACTCTATTGAAGGACCATAAGTCCAACACTCAAACGTTTAACGCACGCAACACGTACCCTGCTACCCCGAATCACCAAACTCAGCTCACAAAATCAGCTCACGGATGCACTTGGGTAATCCTCCAAATAAGTATGCTCACAGCCACTGACACACTCTCTCTGCACTCTTTAGACTACTTACTCTTCCGCTCAAAGCCTTTATCTATTCTCTTCCAATAATACAATAGTGTAGATTGACATTTATCAATCTACACTATAGAATATGCAAAAATTCAATTTTTGTCAACTATTTCGTTGCTTTCATCTTCTTCCAATTGACTGAATTATCTTATTTGTCCAACTCAACTGCTGTATTCAACGCAATCTCCATCATCTGTGTAAAGGAGTTCTGTCTCTCCTCGGCTGTTGTCACCTCTCCAGTTACCAGATGGTCAGACACTGTCATAATCGCAAGTGCATTCTTTCCGCAACGTGCCGCATTCATATACAACGCTGCTGCTTCCATCTCTACACAAAGAACGCCCATCTTCTGCCAATTAGGTGTCGCCTTATCATCATCCGAATAAAATGTATCAGAGGACAGAATATTACCCACATGATAACGTGCATTTAACTTCTCTGCCTGTTCTATTGCAACCTTCATCATCGGATAACTTGCAATCGGAGCATAATGTCCACTTAAACCAAATTGGCTTACATAGTTAGAATTGGTACATGCACCCATTCCAATAACAATATCTCTTACCTTTACATGCTCCTGCATGGCACCTGTAGAACCAATACGCATAATATTCTCAACACCAAAGGTATTATATAACTCATAGGAATAAATTCCGATACTCGGCATACCCATTCCGCTCGCCATTACACTAACCTTAGTTCCCTTGTAAGTTCCTGTATACCCCTGAATACCTCTGATGTTATTCACGAGTCTGGCATTCTCGAGATAATTCTCAGCAATAAACTTTGAACGCAACGGGTCTCCCGGCATCAAAACCGTCTTTGCGAAATCCTGTGCATCCGCATTAATATGTGGTGTCATAATCATAGCCATCTTCTTACCCTCCAATTACGCAATATCATTCAGCCATACCGGCCCTGATAAATACATGCTCTCAAACTTTAAGCTCTTCTTTAGTTCAATCTGTTCAAACAAAAATGCTGTCAATTCGCCAATTGAAACCGTAAGCTCAGGTCTGTACTGACTAAGCTTATCCGTTTCCTCCACACGTTCAAGATAGCTTCCCGTTTCGTTCAAATACCAAATAAACAAGCCATCATTCTCCGGCATAACAGGGTCATTAATTCGTACTGCCACAGTTACCTTGCCGTTGCTTGATATATGCTTTAAAATCTCAGGCAAATTCACGATTCTTGCCATAATATACGGCTTCTTCTCATGTTCACAATAGAAGAACTGTCCCAGCTCATTTTTATTTTCAAAAATGACCTCCTTTACATATTCTTCTCTTTCATCAAAGAACACAAAATAGCCCACAATCTTTCCGTCTTTTCTCAGTACAAAGATATCACCATTTTTGCTCAATGCTTCATTGTGAAGATTCTCATAATACACCGCACTTCTTATATGAAACATTCCATATGTCCTGCAAAGATTCGCATTCACAAAATGTGCAAGACTTAGCAGCTCACTCTTATCCAATGCAGAAAGAACATGTCCTGTTTCCAACTCCTGCCTTTCTCCCTCATGGGCACGTTGCAGCATCTCCTTGGAAATCTGTTCCTTCTTTAATTCATACAGCTCTCGCTCATATATCGGATAAAAACCATGCTCTCTTGCAAGCTCTTCCTGTTCAGCTGTCATAAATGTAAACGGAACCTTCATCCGATTCTGGTATTCCAAAGCACTTTTTAAAACTCTTTGCGCATTCCCGTGATTACGGTATGCCTCTTTACTTATCAGCCCCGATATAAAATTGGTATCCACTCTTACTACATCCGCCATACACGGCAACCGATTATACCCCGGCGAAGGAGGATTCCTCCTCATCGCTGTTGAATATGGCAGCAAATGTAACATTGACACCATTTGTTGTTCATCCGATTCCACAAATGCAAGTGCATCTGATGCTCTGTTCTGAAAGTAGAAATTCAAATACTCATCTGAAGCCTGTGGAAAAGCTTCCTTCCATAATGCTTTCGTTTCTTCAATCCTGTCCTTTTGAAGAATCTTCACTGAATATTCGTCCTCTATTTCAAAACGAATTTTTTCCTCCAGCATTTCTGCCTGAATAACCTGTTCCATACACTATACCCCCGATATACACTTTGGTTACACAACGATATCACCTTCTAAAACTCTATCGTCATGTCTTCGGCTTTTCATTCTCTTACTCTGCTTTACTATGCGGACACCCCTGGCAGCCCTCACATGCAGTTCCTACCTCCTGCGAATAAAGCTCCCTTGGTGACACCAGCATACAAATCGCCTGTGATGAGATTCCTAAGCCTTCTCCTGTAAAACCTAACCCCTCCTCTGTTGTAGCCTTTACATTCACCTGTTCCACTTCAATATGAAGTGCCGCAGCTATGTTTTCTCGCATTGTATCAATATACGGACGCATCTTTGGTGCCTGTGCTATAATCGTTGCGTCTATATTCTCAATCAAAAAACGATTCTCCTCTAACAGCTCTCCTACCTTTTCCAATAAAATAATACTGGAAATTCCTTTATAAGCAGGATCTGTATCAGGGAAATGTTTGCCAATATCACCAAGTGCAGCTGCCCCCAACAGTGCATCTGATATGGCATGCAATAAAACATCCGCATCTGAATGACCAAGTAATCCCTTTTCATATGGAATCGTAACACCACCGATAATCAAATCTCTTCCTTCTACCAGTTTGTGTACATCATAACCCATTCCGATTCTCATAAATAAAACCTTACCTTTCTACATTCTACTACTATTACTGTGAATTCCTCCTTACACATATATCACTAATGCTTTATTTTGCCGGTATTACAAGCTGGTCAAATCCCTCTAAAAGCTCCATTACAATATCATATAGCTTATCACAATCTCCCGTTCTGACGCCTTCTACATTAAACGGCATCTGTGGGTCATGTAATGACATACGAAGCAATAACCATCCCTGTACTTCCTCCGTATGAAAGCTGATGCGAATGCCTTCATATGAATTTGGTGCAATATCATAACCCTTTGCCTTTGCTCTGTCTTCAAAAGCTGCAAGCACACTCTTTCCATATGTCTTAAAATCTTCGCATGCAATCTTGAAACGATATTCTCTCTCTTCAAAGCCCTTTTCTAAATTCTCTACAAAAGAAGCCAATGCCTTTCCTTCCTTTGCTGCAAGCGCAAGTGCAATCAAAAGCTTAACAGCCATATATGCACCATCATCTAAGAAATAATTCTCGCTCAAAGCGCCATGACCTGATGTTTCAATTGCCAATGGCGATACGATACCTTCATTATTTAAACGGATAGATTCATTGATAACATTCTTATAGCCTCTCTTAAATCTATGCTGCTTCATACCAATGCTTTCAATAAATCTTGTTAATCTGTCGCTTGTAACTGAATCTGTAACAATCGTTCCACCCGGATAGTCCTTCGCAATAATTGCAGCCATCATCGCTATAATTGCATCTCTGTTAATCTCTTCACCATTTGGAAGAACTGCAGACATTCTATCAACATCTGTATCAAAAATAATACCTAAATCTGCCTTGTTCTTTAATACAGCTTCTCTAATCGCTTCCATAGCCTGCTTGTTCTCAGGATTAGGAATATGATTTGGGAAAGTTCCATCCGGCTCAAGGAACTGACTTCCTGTTGTATCTGCACCTAATGGATTTAATACCTTCTCTACAAAGAATCCGCCTGCACCATTACCTGTATCTACTACTATATGCAAACCGGCCAATGGCTTATCGTAATTCTCTGCCTGAATACTCTTCTTTATCTTATCCTGAAGTGAATTACAATATACGGTAATCGTATCTGCCTTCTCCACTCCTGATAAATCTGCATCTCTTACTTCTAAACCGGAAGCAATCTCTAAAATCTTTGTAATGTCATCATGCTCCAGACCGCCATCTCTATCAAAGAACTTATAACCATTTCTGTTAAATGGTAAATGACTGGCAGTAATCATAATTGCACCATCAAATGCAAACTCTTCGAATACTGTTGTCATAAACATAGATGGTGTTGAAACCAATCCGCAATCATATACAGTTGCCTTCTCAGCCACAATTCCCTTAGAAGCTGCTGCAAACAAAGAATCTGCTGTAATTCTGGAATCATGTCCAATACCAATTCTAAGTGTTGTGATATCCTTCTGTTTTTTCTCGGCTAACCAGATAGCAAAAGCCGCACCGATTACATTACCGGCATCTTCTGTTAAATTTACGTTTTCACCCTCAACACCTTCACATGCAATACCTCTGATGTCGCTTCCATTTTGTAACTTCTTTATATCCTGCATTTTTATACCTCCAATGCTTTTTTTACCTACTCTCTTCAGAGAGTTTCACTCGCAAAGACATGCTCCGCGCTTCTTGTCTGCTTCGCAGACCTTTGCTCGTTATCTCAATAAAAATCAAATACTGTCTTCGACAGCCTTCATTTTATAGAATAGCAAGTACTGTGCGCAAGTGCCCACTGCTTGTTATTCTATAAAACATCTGCTTTCAGCAGTGCTTGATTTTTTACCATGTTTAGATTATCTCACAATTTAAACAAAAATACAATGTTAACATAAAAATTAGAGTATAAGCACAAAAAAACCTATGAATTAAATCATAGGTTACTAACAAAAGTATTTATTATACCTTCAAAACCGAACACACAAATCTCTCTTCCGTTCATTTCTTCCAAGCACTTCTCTCAGAATTACCTTCCAGGATAAGCCCTCGACCTATTAGTATCA
>SVFJ01000022.1 GCA_015056925.1 Lachnospiraceae bacterium
ATTTTTTATCAAAATAATATTGTAATCTAAAAAAAAATAGATTAGAATATAGTATGTGAAAAAGTATAACATCAGTAGCTCTTCAGAGTTAGGTGAATATTGTTCTGAATAGTTACTAACATAAAAGAATTATAGATTAAGATGCCGGGCATTATGCTTGGGATTGGAGGTAGTATCATGTCTAAGGAAATTAAGACAATTGGTGTATTAACAAGTGGTGGAGATGCACCGGGAATGAATGCAGCAATCCGTGCGGTTGTTAGAAAAGCGATTTCAAACGGAGTTAAGGTTAAGGGTATCAAGAAGGGATACTTAGGACTTTTAAATGAAGAGATTGTAGATATGGAGCGCAAGAGCGTTTCAGATATTATCCAGACAGGTGGTACTATTCTTGGTACAGCTCGTTGTCTTGAGTTCAAGGAGCCTGAAGTACAGGCAAGAGGTGCTGAGATTTGTAGAAAGCACGGTATTGATGGATTGGTAGTTATTGGTGGAGACGGTTCTTATCGTGGTGCGCAGGCACTTGCAAGAAACGGTATCAACACAGTTGGTATTCCGGGAACTATCGACCTTGATATTGCATGTACAGAGTATACAATCGGTTTCGATACAGCGATTAATACAGCGATGGAAGCGATTGATAAGGTAAGAGATACATCATCTTCTCATGAGAGATGTTCTATTATCGAGGTTATGGGACGTGATGCAGGTTATATCGCATTATGGACCGGTGTAGCTAACGGTGCGGAGGATATTCTGTTGCCTGAGAAGTATGATTACAATGAGCAGGCAATCATCAACAATATTATCGAGAACAGAAAGCGTGGTAAGACTCACCACATTATTATCAATGCAGAGGGAATCGGACATTCAACCTCTATGGCAAAGAGAATCGAAGCTGCTACAGGTATTGAGACAAGAGCTACGATTCTTGGATACTTACAGCGTGGAGGTCATCCTACATGTAAAGACCGTTTTTATGCATCTATTATGGGTGCTTATGCGGCAGATATTTTATGCCAGGGTAAGTCTAACAGAGTTGTAGCTTATACAAAGGGCGAGTTTGTTGACTTCGATATCGAAGAGGCATTATGCATGAAGAAGAATATTAACGAGTACCAGTACGAGATTGGTAAGAAGTTATCACAGTAATTTACGAAGCGTCATCTCATATCGTGAGATGACGCTTTTTAGATGCATTTTTGTCAGGTTTGTGTTATAACAAATAATAGAAACAGAGAAAAGTAAGAAATAAAGAATAGGAAGATATATGATTACAAGTGCAACAAATGCAAAAGTGAAGAGATTAGTAGCGCTTAGCCAGAAGGCAAAGGTGCGCAGGGAAGAGGATGCTTTTATTGTAGAGGGACCAAGAATGTTTGTGGAAGCACCTATAGATTGGATTCGTGAGGTGTATGTGGCAGAGTCTTTCTATGCGAAGTGTGAGTTTAAGGACAGATTAAAAGAGACGGGATTTGAGTTGGTGTCAGATGAGGTTTTTAAGAAGATTTCGGATACGAATACACCGCAAGGGATTTTAAGTGTACTAAAGAGACCGCATTATGAATTGGAAGAACTGTTAGCGAATGAAGCACCATTTCTAATGTTGTTAGAAGATATTCAGGACCCCGGCAATTTAGGTACGATTTTTAGAACTGGTGAGGGAGCCGGTATTCACGGTGTAATTATGACTGCAAAGACGGCGGATTTATTTAATCCGAAGGTGATTCGTTCCACAATGGGGTCAATCTACAGAATGCCTTATTATGTTGCAGAGGATTTACTTTCTGTCATTGATGTGTTAAAACAAAAAGGTGTAGCAGTGTATGCGGCACATTTAAAGGATAGTGTAAGCTATGATGAGCCGGATTATACTTTAGGTACAGCTTTTTTGATTGGCAACGAAGGAAACGGATTAAAGGAGGAAACTGCCAATGCGGCAACGCAGTATATTAAGATTCCTATGGCAGGACAGGTGGAGTCGTTGAATGCAGCGATTGCATCAGCAATATTAATGTATCAGGCGGCGAATCAAAGAATACATGTAACGAGTGGAGGAAAGAAATGAAGATTGGATTTATAGGACTTGGAAATATGGCAAATGCCATGATTGGAGGCATCTTAGGTAAGCAGATTTGTAAAGCATCAGAGATGATAGGTGCAGATAAATCACAGGCAGCTGTGGAGAATATGGCACAGAAGCATGGCATGATTACTTATATAGATAATAAGAAGGTAGTGGAAGAGGCAGATGTGATTGTGCTGGCAGTAAAGCCAATCTTTTTACCGGAGGTAATTGAGGAAATTAAACCAATTATCACAAAGGATAAGCTTTTGATTTCGATTGTGGCAGGAAAGACCATTTCATGGATAGAGGAAGGATTTGGCAAGGAGATTAAGCTGGTTCGCTGTATGCCAAATACCCCGGCACTGGTTGGCGCAGGCTGCTCGGGTGTTTGCGTAAATGCAAATGTAAGTAAGGAAGATGAAGCACTCGCATTAGAGATTCTTGGAAGCTTTGGAACGGCACATGTAGTAGCTGAGCATCTGATGGATGCAGTGGTAGGCGTAAGCGGAAGTTCACCGGCATATGTATTTATCTTTATTGAGGCTATGGCGGATGCGGCGGTGGCAGCAGGTATGCCTAGAAAGTTAGCATATGAGTTTGCAGCACAGGCAGTTATGGGAAGTGCAAAGCTGGTGCTTGAGACAGGAATGCATCCTGCAGAGTTAAAGGATATGGTATGCTCACCGGGAGGAACTACCATTGATGCAGTCAAGGTGTTGGAAGATAAAGGTTTCCGTGCGGCTGTTATGAATGCCATGGAAGCATGCATAGAAAAATCAAAAAAACTGTAAAATATGTGTTGAATCGTGTATACAAGGGCCTGTAGCTTGACAAGTTACAGGTCCTTTGTTATCATTTTTAATTGTGATGATGTTAACAAAAATGTAACATTTGTCGCGGGAATGTATAATAATTGTAACAAAAGAGGGTATACTAATATTGGATAGTATACGAACAGGTATTATTTCTTAAGGGAGAAAAAAATGAAGGAGAAAAACAGAATAGGGAAGCTTTGGGCACTTGTGTTGAGCATCGTTGTATTTTGCGGTGTTGTATTAGCACCTTTGGAAGTACAGGCGCAGAACGATAAGACTACGTCTACCAATGCCAACATAAGTAAGACAAGTAGTAACACTTTCGATGAGTCGAAGATTGTTATGGCTAAGGTAAAGCAACAGGTTAACATCCGTAAGGATGCAACAACGGATTCTGCGAAGGTTGGCGTTCTGTACAAGGATTGTGGGGGTACGATTCTGGAACAGAAGGATGGCTGGACTAAGATTGAGTCAGGTAGCGTAATAGGATGGGTTGATAACCAATATCTTTATTTTGGTGAAGAGGCTGCAGAATTAGCTGAACAGTCGATGAAGCCAACAGCTACGATTACAGCAAACAGAGTCAATGTTCGAGAGGAACCGAATACGGATTCACATATCTTTGGAAAGTTATCCGAGGGTGAGAAGTATGAGGTAATTGAAGGCAGCGTTGATGATACTGACGAAGAAGGTCAGTGGATAAGCATTTACTACGGCGAAGAAGTAGCATATGTATCCGCTGATTATGTTGAGATAACCAATACGATTGGTACGGCAGAGTCTATTGAGGAGATAAAGGCACGTGAAGAAGCAGAGGCAGCAGCAGCGGCAGCAGCTTTGGAAGCGAAGAAGGCAGCAGAGAGACAACTCATTATGGAGAATGCAGATGAGTTTATCGTGCTTGCAGCATTGATTCAGTGTGAAGCGGGCGGTGAGCCTTATGAAGGTCAGGTGGCAGTAGGTGCCGTGGTTATGAACCGTGTCAGAAGCACTGCCTATCCGAATACGATTAAAGAGGTTATTTATCAGAGAAAGCAGTTCTCGCCAGCGACATCCAGTAAGATGAATAATCTGATTTTAACAGGAAATATTAAGCAATCCTGCCAGCAGGCGGCATTAGAAGCAATGAGCGGAGTGTCAAATGTAGGAGATGCATTGAATTTTAGAAGAGTTGGTTCCAAGACAGGTCTTGTGATTGGAAATCATGTATTTTGGTAAGAGATATGGAGCGTACCTTTAGGTGCGCTCTTTTTGACTATTTATGCATATTGGATATTGCCCAAATCCTTGAAACGTAGTAGAATAGAGAATATTATTTTGATATATAGGTATAAATATACAAGTATTTGAGGAGGCACGTTATGGATTTAAAGGGACGTCATTTTCTGACATTGAAGGACTTTACACCGGAAGAGATTTTGTATTTGGTAGATTTGGCAGAAGAGTACAAGATGAAGAAGAAAAAGGGTATTTTACATGATACCTTACGCGGCAAGAATGTTGCATTGATTTTTGAAAAGACAAGTACCAGAACCAGATGTGCATTCGAGGTGGCAGCCCGTGATTTGGGACTTGGTGCTACATATCTTGACCCGTCAAGCTCACAGTTTGGAACAAAGGAAAGTGTGGCAGACAGTGCAAGAGTATTAGGAAGAATGTTTGAAGGAATTGAATATAGAGGATTTGAGCAGAGTATTGTAGAGGAGCTTGCAGAGTATGCAGGTGTACCTGTGTGGAATGGTCTGACGAATGAGTATCATCCAACACAGATGCTTGCAGATGTTTTAACAATTAGAGAGCATTTTGGAAGAATTAAGGGTATTAAGCTGGCGTATATGGGAGATGCCCGTTACAATATGGGTAATTCACTTATGATTGTATGTGCGAAGCTTGGTATGCACTTTACAGCCTGCACAACCAAGGAATACTTCCCGGATGCTGAGCTTGTAAAGTTATGTGAGCAGTATGCGGCAGAGTCCGGCGGCTCTATTACATTAACAGAGGATGCGATGGCAGGTACTAAGGGTGCGGATGTTATTTATACAGACGTATGGGTATCCATGGGTGAGCCGGCAAGCGTTTGGGAAGAGAGAATCAAGGCACTTTCACCATATAAGGTAACTATGGAGCTTATGGAGAACGCAGGAGACCAGGCAGTGTTCTTCCATTGCTTACCTGCGTTCCATGATTTGAAGACCAAGGTAGGTAAGGAGCAGGGTGAGAAGTATGGCTTTACCGAGCTTGAAGTAACAGATGAGGTATTTGAATCATGGCGTTCACTGGTGTTTGAAGAGGCAGAGAACCGTATGCATACGATTAAGGCTGTTATGGCAGCTACTTTAGGAGCATAATGAATATTCAAAGAATAGATTATCAAGAGATAGATTCTACCAATCTGGAAGCTGCCCGTCTGGCCACAGGCGGTGCGGCAGAAGGAACCTTGGTAGTTGCCAAGACACAGACTGCGGGAAGAGGCAGAAGAGGCAGACAGTGGGATTCTCCGGAAGGGGATGCCATATATATGTCGCTGATACTCAGACCGCAGGCAGAGGCGGCAGATGTATCCGGACTTACGCTGGTTATGGCGCTTTCTGTGGCACAGGCATTACAGCAGCTGCAGCTGGGGGGTGTGCAGATTAAATGGCCCAATGATATCGTGTTGAATCGTAAGAAGCTATGTGGAATATTGACAGAGCTTCATATGGAGAACAGGTGTGTCAATGATGTAATTATTGGTGTAGGTATCAATGTGAATCAGAAGTGTTTTGCCTCTGAGATAGAGTCTATTGCCACGTCTATATTGATAGAGACGGGAAGCGGCATGGATAAGGATATGTTGATAGATGCTGTAATGGAGGCTTTTGAACGTAACTATGCCATTTATCAGAAGACTTATGATATGACAAATCTGATGGAGGATTATCAAGCATTTCTTGCAAATTGTAATCAGGAAGTCAGAGTACTGAATCCTAAGGGTGAATACGAAGGTATTGCTCTTGGGATTAATTTGCGTGGAGAATTGCTTGTTCGTAAACAAGATGGTACAATAGAGACGGTGTATGCCGGTGAAGTATCTGTCAGAGGCATATACGGATATATTTAAAAGGACTTGAGGTTAAGATGGAAGATACAAGTAAGAGAATTGTACTATGTGGTGCAAATGCATATGAGAAGAAATACTATTTTAATGAACAGTTTAAGGGAATTCCTCAGTCGATTCAGGAGGAGCTTCATGTCATCTGTGTACTTTTTACGGAAGAGGTAGGCGGTGTGTTTACTATCGTATTTGAAGAGGATGGAAGTGTCAGCTTTGATACAGAGTGTTATGAAGAGGATATTCTTTATGATGAGATAAGCAGTGGTCTTTTAGTACACGAGATTAAGATGAAGAGACAGGAGCTTTTAGAGTCTTTAAGTCTCTATTACAGAGTGTTTATTTTACATGAGAAGTTAGATGATATATTGGAGTAGGCAGGAGGCAGTTGCGGATGTTATTAGTTGTTGATGTAGGAAATACCAATATAACCTTTGGTGTTTATCAGAAGGAGAAGCTGTTAACCACATTCAGAGTTACCACCAAGATGCCAAGAACTTCTGATGAGTTTGGTGTGTTGATTGCTGATTTATTATATCGTAACCAGATTTTGAAGGAGAATATTGAGGGTATTATTGTAGTCAGCGTAGTACCTAATGTGATGCATGCCCTGACAGGTGCACTGCGCAGATATATTCATGAGAATCTGCTGATTGTAGGACCGGGAGTTAAGACGGGAATACGTATTGCAACAGAGAATCCAAGAGAAATCGGTGCTGACAGAATTGTAGATGCGGTAGCTGCATATGAGTTATATGGCGGACCAATACTGGTTCTCGACTTTGGTACGGCTACAACCTATGATTTGATTACGGAGGATGGCAGTTTTACCGCCGGTATTACGGCTCCGGGTATTAAGATTTCGGCTAAGGCTCTTTGGGAGGATACAGCAAAGCTTCCTGAGATTGAGATTAAGAAGCCGGCATCTATTTTGGCACAAGAGACCATTTCCAGTATGCAGGCAGGACTGGTATTTGGTCAGATTGGTCAGACAGAATATATTATTAATCAGGTAAAGAAGGAATCAGGCTATGACAATTTAAAGGTAGTAGCAACCGGTGGTTTGGGAAGAATCATTGCAGGTGAGACTGATACGATTCAGGAGTATAACAGTGCACTTACCTTAGAAGGCTTGCGTCTGATTTATGAGAAGAATTGTAAGAAATGAAGTTAACGATAGGAAATGTAACATTAGATAACAATGTCATACTGGCACCAATGGCAGGTGTAACAGATTTGCCGTTTAGACTATTATGCAAGGAGCAGGGAGCAGGGCTTCTGTGTATGGAGATGGTGAGTGCCAAGGCTGTACATTATCACAATAAGAACACGGATGCGCTGATGGAGATTCATCCGGAGGAGATGCCGGTATCCTTACAGCTGTTTGGTTCGGAGCCGGATATTATGGCAGAGACAGCCAAGCGTATTGAGGAGAGACCTTTTGCATTTTTGGATGTGAATATGGGATGCCCCGTGCCTAAGGTTGTGAATAACCGTGAGGGAAGCGCCTTGATGAAGGAGCCAAAGCTTGTAAGAGAGATTGTTACGGCACTGGTAAAGGCGATAGATAAGCCGGTCACGGTAAAGATTCGCAAGGGGTTTGATGATAATTCGGTCAATGCCGTGGAGATTGCCAAGATTATTGAGGATAGTGGAGCGGCTGCAATTGCGGTGCATGGAAGAACCAGAGAGCAGTACTATTCCGGTAAGGCTGATTGGGATATTATTCGTCAGGTAAAAGAGGCTGTCAGCATTCCCGTAATTGGTAACGGTGATGTGACCGGCGCTTTAAGTGCGAAGCAGATGCTTGAAGAAACAGGCTGTGATGGTATCATGATAGGACGTGCCTGCCAGGGGAATCCATGGATTTTCAGAGAGGTTACTCAGTATCTTGATACAGGGATTGTTCCGGCAAAGCCGAGTGCAGAAGAGGTGTGTGATGTTATTTTACGTCATGCGGCACTTCAGCTGAAGTATAAAGGAGAATATACAGCAGTGAGGGAGATGCGTAAGCATGTTTCGTGGTATACCACAGGCTATCCGCATTCTGCTAAGCTTCGTCAGAAGGTGAATGAGATGGAGACCTATGAGGAGCTGGTTCAGGGCGTGTGCAAGGCTTTTAGGAAAGAGTCATAAAATGATTGATAAATTATGTAAACTTATGATATGATATTATATATGTTATAGAAGCAAAGCGGCGGGATAGTCGCTTTGTTTTGTATACAGATAGTATATGACAATACATAAGAGATGGGAGAGAACAAATGAGTAAGGTAACAGACAACTATGCACAGCTTGCGGTAGCAATAGGCTTGCATGCAGACGGAACAGTAATTTATGGTGAAAGGGGCGGCTATCCGATGATTGCTGTTGCGGCAGATTCGAGATATCCGTATATGCTTACGGTGCATGTATCTGCAAAGCCTACTACCGGTATCTACTTTAGCAAGGATGATTTGAAGCAGTTTGCGAAAGATAATAAGCCGGTAATGAGTTTGACACAGCAGGGTAATAGTCTTGCTATGGTAGTGAAGAATACTCCAAAGCTTGAGAATCTGAAGGAAGTGCTGAATGAGGCATTAAATGCCTTGGCTGGTTATCTGGCAAGTAAGAGCTATGAGGCATGCTGCCAGTTCTGTAGTCAGCCAACTGCAACACAGGCATATGAGATAGGAACAGGCTATATGCAGATTTGTCCTGAGTGTGTGGCAAGACTTCGTCAGGATGTTACACTTTCCTTACAGCAGAAGGCTGAGAAGAAGGAGAATCTGATAGGTGGTATTGTAGGAGCATTGCTTGGTTCCGTGCTTGGTATTCTTTGTATTATTATTTTCAGTCAAATGGGATTTATTGCGGCTATTTCAGGATTTGTAATGGCAGTATGTACATTAAAGGGTTATGAGCTGCTTGGCGGTAAGATGACAAAGAAGGGCATGGTTATCAGTATCATCATTATGCTTCTGATGACGTATATGGGAGACAGAATTGATTGGGCAATCATGATTGTAAGAGAGTGGGAGCTTGATTTTGCAACTTCCTTTGCGATTGTTCCTGATTTATTGGCTGAGGGCTATATTGAAGGAAGCAATTATTGGTATAACTTGATTATGTTATATGCATTTACAATATTAGGTGCAGTTCCTACAATTAAGTCTACGATGGTTGAGCAGAAGAGCGCCGGTAATATCAGACCGATTGGCGGAGTGGATAACAACAGTATGAATATGTAATCATAAAACAGCACTTAGGTGCTGTTTTTTGGTTACCGCATCTTATTGACATGACTTGGAAAAAAGGCTATAATATTGTAGCTTGTAGGGTATTTATAAGCATATGTAACAGAAGTAATTTGATTTTATAATATAATGCAATTAGAAAGGGATGTGTCTCATGGAAGCAAAGAAGAATTTATTAACACGTGAAGGCCTCAAGAAGTACGAGGACGAATTACATGATTTGAAGGTTGTTAAGAGAAGAGAAGTTGCGCAGAAGATTAAGGAAGCCAGAGAGCAGGGAGACTTATCAGAGAACGCAGAGTATGATGCAGCAAAGGACGAGCAGCGTGATATCGAGGCTCGTATTGAAGAGTTAGAGACTATTTTAAAGAATGTTGAAGTTGTTGGTATGGAAGAGGATGTTACAGGAGATAAGGTAACATTCGGTCTTGTTGTTAAGGTTAAGGACAATGAGTTTGGCGATGAGATGGATTTCAAGATTGTTGGTGCAACAGAGGCTAACAGCTTGAAGGGTAAGATTTCTAACGAGTCACCACTTGGAAGAGCATTAATCGGTGCTAAGAAGGGTGATGTTGTAACAGTAGAGGCACCTGTAGGTGTAATTCAGTATACTATTTTGGATATTACAAAGCCTGAATAAGCTTTGATTTGACAGGTGATTGCAAGGGCAGTCGCTTTTGAAAGGAGTTTTATTATGTCACAGGAACAGAACAATCAGAAGAATCAGAATCAGGAACAGGATTTGAACCAGCTCTTGAAGGTTCGTAGAGAGAAGTTAGCAAATCTTCAGGAAGCAGGAAAGGACCCGTTCCAGATTACAAAGTATGACCAGACTCATCATACAACAGAGGCTAAGGAGCTTTATCTTGCTCATGAGGAGAAGATTTTAGCAGGAAGACAGGAGCCGAATGTTGACGGATTAGATGAGGCAGAGGCAAAGGAAGTGCTCAATGCTGATTATAATGAAAGAAGAGCGATTATGGATGCAAGTCCGATTGAAGTGTCTATTGCCGGTCGTATGATGTTCAAACGTGTTATGGGTAAGGCTTCTTTCTGTAATATTCAGGATTTGAAGGGTAAGATTCAGGTATATGTAGCAAAGGATGCCATCGGCGAAGAGGCTTATGCGGATTTTAAGAAGTCAGATATTGGTGATATCTATGGTATCAAGGGCTATGTATTCAGAACTAAGACAGGTGAAATCTCTGTACATGCAGTAGAGATGACTATGTTGACAAAGAGCTTACAGATTCTTCCTGAGAAGTTCCATGGTTTGACAGATACAGATACACGTTACCGTCAGAGATACGTTGACCTTATCATGAACGATGAGAGCAGAAACGTATTTATCAAGCGTTCACAGATTATTCAGGAGATTCGTAAGTTCCTTGCAGAGCGTGACTTTATGGAAGTAGAGACTCCTATGTTGGTATCTAACGCAGGTGGTGCAGCTGCAAGACCATTCGATACACATTATAATGCTCTTGATGAGGATGTTAAGCTTCGTATTTCTTTGGAGCTTTATTTAAAGAGATTAATTGTAGGCGGCTTAGAGCGTGTATATGAGATTGGTCGTGTATTCCGTAATGAGGGTGTAGATACAAGACACAATCCTGAGTTTACATTGATGGAGTTATACCAGGCATATACAGATTATGAAGGTATGATGGAGTTAACAGAGTCTATGTTCAAGTACCTTGCTGAGAAGGTATGCGGTACATCAAAGATTATGTACAACGGTATTGAGATTGACTTTGGTAAGCCATTTGAGCGTATTACTATGATTGACTGTATCAAGAAGTATACAGGCATTGACTTCGATACAGTAGAGACAGACGAAGAGGCTAAGGCTTTGGCTAAGGAGCATCATGTAGAGTTCGAGACACGTCATACAAAGGGAGATATTGTTAATCTCTTCTTTGAAGAGTTCTGTGAGAAGAATTTGATTCAGCCTACTTTCGTTATGGACCACCCGCTTGCGATTTCTCCGCTTACAAAGAAGAAGCCAAGCGACCCTACTAAGGTAGAGCGTTTTGAGTTATTTATCAATACATGGGAGATGTGTAACGCATACTCAGAGTTAAATGACCCTATCGACCAGAGAGAGCGTTTTGCCGCACAGGATGCAGCTTTTGCAGCCGGTGACGAGGAAGCCAACCACACAGATGAGGACTTCTTGAATGCACTTAGCATCGGTATGCCTCCAACAGGTGGTATTGGTTATGGTATCGATAGACTTGTTATGCTGTTAACAGATTCTCAGGCGATTAGAGATGTATTGCTCTTCCCGACAATGAAGAGCTTGAATTAATAAAGCTAGAAAAAATAAAGGTTTCAGATGGTTGAATGTAAAAAATGCGACCGTCTTGCGACCGATTATAAGAGAACACGTTCAAAAAGCACCTTTCGTATGAGGTGCTTTTGATTTTAGAGTAATAACATGAAGAATAAAACGGACACAGTTATATAACGTGTCCGTTTTTTACGTTACTTGTTTTTTACCAAGTCGCTAACAAGTTCTTTGATATTTCTTAATTGAGAATCAGTTAATTTAGTTAAATCACGATATAGTAAATCCAATTCTTTTGGATTAGAAGAATCGAAGTTAAAGAAATCCATAGGGCTAATCTCTAAATATTCACAGATATAGAAAAAATTAGTCATAGAGGGATATGATTTTCCTGTTTCAATATTGTTGATATAACCTGGGTTTTGCCCAAGAGATAAACTCATATCACGGGCAGATATACCTTTAAGAGTACGTAATTGGGCAAGTCTATTGGAAAAATTCTCCTCGTACATTTTCATCACCTCATATCATATTGTATCTAACGTGTATAATAAATATGATAGATACAATACGATAATTTGATTGATGTGACGGAAATAATCTGATATAATTTGTAATATGAAGGAAATAAAATGACTTTTTAATGTTAGGGGTAGTATAACAAGAAAGGAGTCGTAAATTATGGAGAGTAGTTTATTTGTGTACTATTTAAAAATTGCTTGCTGAAATTGAGTTATAGATAGTAAGTATACTTGATAGTTTGATTTTATTTTCTAGGAGGAATTAAGATGATGTGTATTTTTAGAATGAAAAAAGTAATGACAATAGTATTAACTATATTACTTATATTTGGAATGTCTGTGAGTGCTTCTGCTGAAGAAGAGTATAAAATAACAGGACTAGGTGGTGGAGTAATGTTTTCTGGTACATATGAGGAGTGCCAGACGTACAGGCAATTCTTTCCAATAAAATACAGACATTGTGGTGGTTCATATGAAATAGATGATGGAACTGCTACAATTGTATTGTATGGTTTTGGAGGGGACAACCGTATTAGATTTGATTTTAAAACAATGAAGATGAAATGGATTGATAATACCTATTGGAATATAACATATAATGGTCCTTTAGACTATGACTATTTAGAATCAACATATTCATTTACAGATGATGCAATTAATGCGTTTTGTCCAGAATTTGCGGCAACACATATACTAATTCCAGAAAATGCACCAGATAATTTTGTGAGTGTATTAGAAAAAGTGAAGGGTGCAAAAGCTAAGGTATATCCTGCAGTACAATTAGAAACTAATACTTTGAATGTTGAATTATATGAAACATTTAACGAGATAGACTATGCGAATAGATATCCAGAGGTTGTTGCTATACTGGGAGCAGACAAACTAACATTATGGTCACACTATATAAATTATGGTAAAGCAGAGGGAAGAATTGCTCTTTTTGATGTTAATAGTGATAATACATCTGAATCTTATGAAACTTTTGATTATGAAGACTATGCAAGTAGATATGCAGATGTAAAGGAAGCATTTGGACTGGATAAAGAAGCATTGTGGAATCACTATTGTATGCACGGAATTAAGGAAGGCAGAATAGCTAATTTTGATAATCAAGGTTAATGTTTTTGAAAGTGTGTAGATAAAAATTAAATTTGATGAATGTGAAAGGATGATTACGATGAAACGAAGAATACCATTTATATTATTGGGTTGTATGTTTGTATTGGGGGTATCTGGGTGTGGACACGAACATACATGGAAAGAGGCTGATTGTAGCGTACCTAAGACTTGCGTGGAATGTGGAGAAACAGAAGGAGAAGCTTTAGGTCACAATTGGAAAGAGGCTAATTGTAGCGTACCTAAGACTTGTGTAGAGTGTGGAGAAATAGAAGGGGATGCTTTAGGCCATAATTGGCTAGAAGCAACTTGTAGTACACCAAAAACATGTAGTGTTTGTGGAGAAAACGAGGGAGAAGTTTTAAAACATACTTTAATAGACGCGAACTATCAACAACCTGCTACATGTACCATATGTGGAGAAACTGAGGGTGAGCCATTGCAAGCCACCGAATTTAGCATAGCAAAGGGTGCTGAATTAGATACTGTGTATGACTTCGAAATTCCTTGCTATGATGATGAAACTCAAACAACTATAGCAAAAATAGTATTCTCAAATTATCAGATTTTTGACTCGGATGATTCTCATCCTGCAAAAGAGGGATATGAATGGAAGACTGTTGATATATCTTTTGTAGTAGGGGATGAAAACGCTGCAGTATATGGTTATTTATTGGGAGGGATATGGGTTTCTGATTATTATTGGGCTGATGGTTGGACAGACATTGAAGGAGGACAAAAATTTATAGTTAATTATTATGGTATTGATTATCCCGAATGCCAATATATTTATGAATTCAATAATAGCCTTTGGACTAATGAAGAGAAATATGGCTGGCCAGTTACATTGACTAGGTCATATAAGGTTAGTGTATTAATGCCAAAAGATGCTGATGGATTTATGTTTGGTTTTTCTGATGCTCAGAGTAATTTTTGGGATGTAGAAGAGGAAGATGATTATTGGAATCAGATTGCCTCGGAAGATTATATTTATTTTCGCTTTGAATAGTATTATTGAAAAAAGAAAGATGAAGTGTTTCCATGAGTGCTAGAAAAATTAGACTAACATTCTGGGGGCGCTTCATCTCTTTTTGTCATTCGGAAATAAGATTCTCTAGTTGACTTGAGATATCTGAATTATTGTTTAGTACAGATTCTTCAATTATGTAAAAAGAAGCATAATTGTCATAGTTATCTTTTTCGATTTCTTTAATGAATTCCTCATTAGCTTGGTTTATCCAGTTCTCTCTTATTTCTTTTGGCATCTCGGAAGTGCTTTTTGCTAGTGAGATTTGCCTTAAGTAGTTATAGAAGGAAGAGTTTATCTCTATAAGAGGAATGTGAATTTTTTTTGCATTAAAATTAATACTGTTACATTTTTTGAATTTGTAGTGTATGTATTTCGTTAATGTATCGATTAAATCAATTCCGCCTTCGCCTTTGCAAAGGTAATCAAGTGAGACATTATAATGATTAGCAATAGCGATTAAGTTAACAGAAGTTAAGCTACCGCCTTTTTCGATTTTGCTTATATTGTTTTGATTACATTTTATTGCATTTGCTAAATCATATTGAGTTTCGTTATTTTTTTTTCTAAGCTCTTTTATTCTTAATCCTATTGCTTCAGGACTTGTTTTTATATCCATTAGTGGTTTTTCTCCTTTGTTTTATTGAAAGTAGTGATTGTTACTATATAATTAGTAGTATACAGTATGTTGAGATGGTGTTCAATATCTGATTGTGATTTTAATATATCTATTAGGAATAAATAAGGAGATTTTACATTGCTTATAGATATTAATATAATTGGATTATAGGAAGCGCAACCGAAAATAGACAGCTCTGATATCGAGGGATGTCGGGAAGGAGGAAAAAAGTATGCAGGTTAAATTAGTAGGCATTCAACAAGTTAATTTCACTAACAATAATGGTGAGACAATCAATGGTACTAATATCTTCTGTGCCTTTAAGGATGAGAATGTCGAAGGACATAGAACAGAGAAGTTCTTCCTTAAGGATGGAATCGAGTTACCAGATTGCAAGATTAATGATACCATCGAAATCTCTTTTAACATGAAGGGCAAGGTTGAGATGATATACAAGGCTTAATTCGATATGTATATACTACAAAGGTGGCATAGGGAGGAACAATATTCCTCCCGTTGTTTCACAGGATAAGGAGATAGAATATATGAATAAAAATAAAAAAATAAAACTTATGAAATGTTATATTCTTATGAGTGAAGCCATTAGGGGATGTGGGGACAGTTGCTTGCAAAGTAATAAATTGTTTGAAATAAGACAGTATTGTAATCAGCTTCCAGAGGATACATACAAGAAAATTGAAGTGTTTGTAGCAGAAAACATTCGTCCTATGGTTTATGATGTTGATTATTTTTCATTTTTGAAAAATGAGCAGTATGGGGCGTTTGATGAAAATAACCATTTTATCATTGATAGTGACCGCTCGCTTGAAGATGTTGCTTTTAAAAAGTATTTTCATGTTCAAGAATTGCTTGAGAAATTAAATAAATTTGCATCGGAAGAATTGCACTTAAACTGTGATTGCTAGGTATAATTTGTGCTAATTAAAGTGGAAGTGTCATTTCTTTTGGGTTCAAGAAAGGTAAAAGAATGAATAATAAAGAATATAATGAACACAGGCATAACAGAAAGAAACAGCAATATAGATTTGCTCTTGGATTTCAACAGTTTATAAATTATCCTGCAATGAACTTGTTATGGGGATTTTTTGCAGTAGGAATTATGTTTCTGGTAGCAGGTGAGAAAAAACTTATTTCCAATATAGAAATACATCCAATGTTTATTTCAAAATTTTATGCATGTATGCAAGCTATCTCGATTGTATTTCCTATTATTTGTGCAATAGGAATTATTCAGTTTATTGGATTCTGTTTTTCTATTCGAGATGAGGCGGATATGGAACTTGTTTTTGGTGATAAGCGAGATGTTAAAAACCTACCGCCAATACTCGTGTATAAGAAAAAAGATAGGAAATCTGGAGTAATTAAAAGAGAATTTTATACCACTATTCCTATGGAACGATGGCAGGAAAAGAAAGAAGCCATTTGTGATAGAATGGATATTCATTTAGTTGGTGACATTACCTATGGTGGCAGAAAAAAGAACAAGGGGTATCGAATATATTTTGAATCTGCGAAAGGCAGGAAAGTAAAAGAAAGAGGTGCATTGTATGACGATACCTTCTGATAAATTATTGATTGGATATGATTATGATGCGTGGTATGGATATTCTAAAAAAGTGCCTGTATGTGTGGATGTAAGCACAAAGAATAATTCTCAAACGCTTATTTGCGGAATGAGTGGAAGTGGGAAGAGCTATCTTACAAATCAGTATTTCGCTCGTATATGCTTGCATGGTGGAACGGATTCGATGGTATATTTCGCCGACTTTAAACAGGATGATTCCTTTAGTCATTTGAGAGACTGTCCTAGATATTATCCTTATGATAAGACGATTGAGGCATTAGATGAGGTATATGATATTATGCACAAGCGTCAATGCGGAGAAGATACTTCAAGAAATTTTGTAACACTTGTATGGGATGAATACCTGGCTAACATTCTAGCACTTCTCGGCTCGGAGAAAAAGAAAGCGGAAGTAATTATGCATAAGGTATCAGAGATGTTGATGCTCGGCAGAAGTCTTGCTGTGAGGCTTGTGATTACTTGTCAGCGCCCAGATGCAACTGCGTTCCCTACTGGTTCAAGACTCAATTTTGGCGTGATCATCATAGTAGGTGCGACCTTAGAGAGCATATACTCTATGCTCATGCCAAAAGAGTTGATAGATAAGGTGGGAAGTCGTGAATTTCATACAGGCGAAGGTATTATGTTATGGCAGGGTTCAGAATTGAGATTTATAAAAGTGCCAGTAATAAGGGATGAAGAGAAAATGAAGGCAATATGCATCGATGCACTTACACGATAACAAACAGAGGCGGTGGCGGTGGCGAAGCCACAAGCCTTCCGCAACAGGGGTGGCTTAGTATTACCCAACCCTGCACAAACATGTGCACTCCTTGTATTTACAGGCTTTATAGCCTGTTCACAAGGCTGCACATAATGAACAGGAGGCGATAAAATAAAAGATACTCAGAGCTTTATGTACCAGATTACAATTAACGCTCCAAAGGAAAAAGGATGGACGCATGAACATATTTTAGAAGTGATGCGTGGAAATTTCAAAACGCTTGTTTATATCTGCATGGCAGATGAACAGGGAAGCTGTTATCACACACATATCTTTGTTGTGTTTGCATCCAGAGTTAGATTCAGCATGGTTAAGCGTTATTTCGAGGAAGCACATATTGAAAAATGCAAAGGTTCGGTATCTGATAATGTAAATTATGTAAAAAAGACTGGAAAATGGGAAACAGACGAGTCGAAACAGGAAAAGAAAATAGAAGCTACATTTGAGGAATATGGTACACAACCGCCAGATAGTAAAGGTAAAAGAAGTGATATGTCCGAGCTCTACCAGATGGTAATGGATAATATGACTAATGCAGAAATACTGGCTCAGAATCAAGACTATATCCTACAAATTGATAAAATAGATAAAGTTAGAACGACCATATTAACGGAGAAATATAAGGAAACAGTCAGACTGGATTTGAAAGTAGTTTACATTAGCGGAGCTACAGGAACAGGAAAAACCAGAGGTGTTCTTGAACAGAATGGATATTCAAATGTATATCGAGTGACAGATTACCTGCATCCATTTGATTCTTATAATGGACAGCCGGTAATTGCCTTCGATGAATTTCGTTCCTCTTTAAGAATTAAAGAAATGCTTTTGTTTTGCGATATATATCCCATTGAACTTCCGAGTAGATATACAAATAAGTATGCTTGTTATAACAAGGTGTATATTATATCGAATTGGTCTTTGGAAAAGCAATACACAGAAGTACAGAGAGAAGATATTGAATCTTGGGAAGCGTTTCTTAGGAGGATTCATAAGGTGGTTATATATGCAAAAGATGGAAGTGTTAAAGAATATGATTCTGTAAAAGAGTATCTGAATAGAAATGAATTTGTCACAATAGATGACAATATAGATTTACCTTTTGACTGAAGGGAGTGGTTGTTGTAGATAAAAAATATGTTCCATTATGGGAAAAAGCAAACTTAACGCTTGAGGAAGCTTCAATGTATTTTGGAATTGGTCAGAACAAATTGCGTGAAATGACAAATGGTAATAATTGCCCATATGTAATTTGGTGTGGAAGTAAGAGGCTTATTAAAAGGAAATTATTTGCAGAATATTTAGAGAAGCAATACTCCATATAATAGAGATGTAATTTGGGGGTGGACAAAGAGGACATGTTAAGGCTACAATGAGCTTGAGCGTGTTCTCTTTGTTGTTATGAAAGGAGAAATTATTATGGCAGTAGAGAGACGCAAGGACAATAAAAATAGAGTTTTAAAAGAAGGTGAATACCAGAGAAGTAGCGGAACATATGAGTTCAAATGGCGAGATAAGCGTGGTAAAAGACATTCTATAAGTGCTCCTACTCTTGAAGAGTTAAGAGAGAAGGAATTGGATGTACTTAGGGATGTTTTGGATGGTGTCAGAGCTGATAAAAATAGTTTGACTATCAATGATTTATATAATAGTTGGGTACAATTGAAAAGAGGCTTGAAAGATAACACTTTTTCAAATTATAAATATATGTACACCATGTTTGTAGAACCCGATTTTGGCAAGAGTAGGCTCGTTGATTTGAAACGTTCTGATGTTAGAGGCTTTTATAATTATCTGGCTGAGGAAAGACATGTACAGGTTAATACTATTGATAGTATCCATACTGTATTGCATCAAGTGTTAGAGCTTGGTGTAGAGGATGATTATCTTAGATATAATCCTTCCGACAATGCTTTGAAAGAACTCAAAAAAGCTCGTAATTGTGAAGGTGAAAAAAGAAGAGCATTAACAGTTTCAGAGCAGGAATTATTCGAGAAATTTCTTAACAAGCAGGGACAGTATCATAGATGGTATCCTATTTTTATCATCATGTTATGGACTGGAATGCGAGTAGGAGAGATTACAGGTCTTAGATGGTGTGATATTGATTTAGAAGAAGAGATAATCAATGTGAATCATACATTGGTATATTATTGCACTAGAACGGAAGCAGGACAAATTTTTGCAATCAATACCACTAAAACTAAAGCAGGTGAAAGAACAATTCCAATGCTTCCAATCGTGAAAGAGGCTTTCCTCATGGAAAAGAAATATCAAGAAGAATGTGGAATTAAAAGTGTCGCTGTTGTTGATGGTTATCGAGATTTTATTTTTGTAAATCGTTTCGGTAATGTTCAGCATCAAGGAACTCTCAATAAAGCTCTGAGAAGAATTATAAGGGATTGCAATTTTGAGGTACTTGATAAAGAACACCGAGAAGATGCAGTTATTCTTCCGAAGTTCAGTAATCATTCTTTGAGACATACCTTTACTACCAGAATGTGCGAAGCAGGTGTAAATATTAAAGCTATGCAGGAGATTCTGGGACATGCGGATGCAGAAACAACAATGGACATTTATGCAGAAGCTACTAAAGAATTGAAGAAGTCAGAGCTAATCAATTTTGAGGACTATTTCGCAAAACAGAAAAAAGCTCAATCTGGTATTTAGTGGGGTGCGACCAGTATGCGACCGATTTGCGACCATTTATAAAGATAAGTGTAGATTTATAGAATCAGAAGCATAAAAACAATGAGCGGAAACACAGATATAATAAGATATGAGGATATATTGGAAAATGCGGTCGTTGTTCCCAACGATGAAGAGTTTGGATAAATAAAGTGGCTTAAATACTGGGTTTGCGAGGTGTGAACACCACGCCATACGCCAATTTTACGCCAAATGATGCAAGGTTTGATGTAACAGAATAATAGAGATGATGTGGAATCAGACGATATGACATTAGAACCTCATTAGATAGAGAAATCTGTCTGATGGGGTTTTCTTGTATATCGAGGTAATCTGATTACAGAATGTAAATTATTGTTTATGGTAAGTAGTGACGGAATATTGCGAGTTCATATAGCATAATTATTAAAATGTTTTAAAGGTGGCAAATTTATGATACAAGAGGTAAATATTGATAAGTATGTTGGAAAAGATGGAAAATATGTTATATCCATGAATAAGACATTTAAACAGGCATTTAGTACATTAGAGCTGAAGCATATAAATTTGATGCTGAGAATCAATAGAATTAATAGAATGTGTTTTGAATATACTAAGAAATGGAAGAAAGAAAAAATAAAATGGAATAATACAAATTATGAATTTGCTTTCTTACAAGAAGAAATTATATATCATATGCGTAGAGTAGTTGACGATATGATTTCAATAGTTTGGATTCAGAATCAGATGGAAAGCCAACAGAATGTACTTAAGATAGAAATAGATTCTATAGGTAGATATTTGAACAAAAAGGATTCTGATTTTAAGTGTTTTGATGAATGTATAGAATTTTTAAATATTATAAATAGTATTTCAAATTCGTATAAACATTCAGTTTTTCAAACTGTCCAAAATTTGATTAGTCAAGAAGAACCATCCTTTTATGTTTATGGATATAAATCAAATGATACCAATAATATGGAGGGAGAATATTTATATAGTCAGACTGAATTATTAGAAGGATTTGAAAAAATGTTAAATATATATTTGAGAGAAGTTTATGAAACGGAATAGGGATGAGATATGTCATCCTATTTTAATCGTACTTTATCCGAATGAAAAATAATAATAGATTCAAAACTTGTAAGTATTGAAACCGTTTTGTCCCAGACGATAAATTAAGGGATTGAACGGTTTCATATCTTATATTCATAAGTAATGTAGAAGAAAGTGGAATAGATGACAGGGATAAGGAAAAGTATGTTGATAACTTTAATAAAGTGACATATAATAATATTACAAACACATGCAAAACAACTACACATATATGGTGAAGGAGGAATTGTTATGGCAGAACAGGTTTTGATTCAATTTCGTGCAGATAAAGCATTAAAACAAGAGGTTGCAGAGATTTACGAGACTCTTGGTATGGACTTACCAACAGCTTTCCGTATGTTTATGACTAGAAGTAAGATGGTGAAAGGGCTTCCGTTTGAGGCAACATTACCAGAAACAATAATTACACGAGCAGAGGCTAAGAATGCGTTCTATGAGTTGAGAGAGCAGGCTGCTGATGTGCCGGAGATGTCTCTTGATGAAATCAATGCTGAAATATCAGCTGTTCGAGCAGAAAGAAAAAGGTAAGTGCATATGGTGTATTATGCAGTTATAGATACAAATGTTTTCATTTCTGCTTTGCTTTCAAAACGAGCAGATGCGCCAACAGTACGAGTATTAGATGCAATGTTTGATGGTAAAATCGTACCTTTGTATCATGCGGATATTTTAGCGGAATATGATGAAGTGCTTCACAGAAGCAAGTTTCATTTTAAAGAAGAGACAATTCAGTTAGTTATTAATGCGGTGAAGCAATATGGTGTGGAAGTGTTTCCTCAGCCCACGGGTGAAATACTTGTTGACATGGATGACTTGATATTTTATGAGGTAGCAATGGAAAAGAGAGAGGATGATGCATATTTAGTTACAGGCAATCAAAAACATTATCCGATACGTGATTTTATAGTTACACCTGCTGAAATGATGGAAATTATAAAAGAAGAGTTGTAGTAGAAGTCTCATTAGTCTGAGTAAAATCTGACTAATGAGGCTTTTGTTATTCGTAACAATCTGTCCGGCAAAGGAGCTTAAAAAATCTCTCAATTATGTTATGAATTTGGGAGAAAGACAAGAGTTTTGGAAGATAAAATTATTTGAAAAGTGTAATGACATACTTTATATATTACTTGTTTACAAATACGCAGCATAGTTGTAAAATAGAGTTAGATAGAACTAACTAAAAGCGTTGCAGGACAATAGGGAGGGATTCAAATGATGATATTTTTAGTAGAAGCATTGGTATTATGTTCTATATTTACAGTACTTATTTTGCTGTCAATGAAAAAGCCATTAGAAGCTCAAATATATAGCTATCCGCCTAATATTATTCATAGGGTGGCCAAGATGGGCTTGATAGAAAAGATGGAAAAGCCAAGGGTAGTAGAGGTACTCAAAAGAAAGTGGCCTGCAATTATTGTGTTTGGCGCAGTGATTGGGATAGCTGTGTATTATTTAAATGATGCAAATACTTTCCTAAAGGCTTTTGCTATCAGTTATGGACTTTGGTTTGTAGTAGATTGGTATGATGCCATTGTGCTTGATATCGGTTGGTTTTGCCATTCAAAGAGAGTGCGCATACCGGGTACGGAGGATATGATAGAGGATTATCAGGATTATTGGTTTCATATTAAGGCATCATTAGTGGGAATGCTACTTGGACTTCCGACATGTTTGATTGCAGGTGCGGTGTGCAGGATATTAGCTTAGATAGTTTCAAATATATACTTCTTCCTTGAATTGTGCTAAAATATAGTAAGAAGTCGGAAAATACAGTAGTAAACAGATAGAGTAACAAGATGAGAGAGGAGCGAGCGATATGTATAAGATTATTGCAATGGAACGAGAGTTTGCAAGCGGCGGTAATGAGATTGGTAAGCGTGTTGCCAAGAAGCTGGGGATTGCTTTGTATGACAGAAATCTCTTAATAGAAGTGGCTAAGAGACTTGATATACCTGCAATCTATGTGGAGCAGCTTGAGGAAACGGCTCCGGGAAGCAGTATTTTCAACCTGTCACAGACTGCCTTTGGCGGAAGTCAGAAGGCAAGAACCAATCTGTCTTTAGCGGAAAGAATTTTTTTGGAAGAGAAGAAGCTGATTGAAGAGATTGTGGAGAAAGAGGATTGTGTCATTGTGGGAAGATGTGCTTCCTATATTCTACGGGACAGACCTGACTGCCTAAAGGTATTTGTGCGTGCAGATAAGGATTATCGTATGAAGCGTGCAATAGAAACGGAGAAGCTGGCAAAGGATGAAGCAGATTATTTTCTTCGTAAGTCAGATAAGAGACGTAGTGATTTCTATAACACCCATACAGGTTTGAAATGGGGCGATATGGAGAATTTCGATATCTGCTTAGATAGTGGTACTTTGGGATTGGATTGTTGTGTGGATGTTCTTTCGGGAATGATGAAAAAGTAGAAATAGAATAAACGAAAACGCATACCAATTACGGTATGCGTTTTTTACGAAGAAAACAAAAAAGATTTGTAAATCAAACTTTACAAAAAAGACAATTATTCTCGAAAAATATTAATTTTCAAGCTTGGAAAGGACGAAAAAAGCCAAAAACGCAACTTGAAGTTGCGAAAAAAGAGAAGTAAAGTTGCTTGAAAGGGTATATAGATGTTGTTATAATTAGCACATAATAGAGTAGTTCGTAGTAAAATAAAGGAGAACGCATATGACAATCGGCCAGAAAATCATACAGTTAAGAAATGCTGCTGATATTTCTCAGGAGCAGCTGGCAGAGACACTTGGTGTTTCAAGACAGTCCATTTCTAAGTGGGAGATGGACCAGGCACTTCCTCAGATTGATAAGGTTTTACAGCTTGCGGAGATTTTCAGTGTATCAACAGATGAACTGTTGCTTGATAAGATAGAGATTAACCGTACACCGGCGAATGAGCCAAGAGTGAATAAGTATTTTGGTACAGATGGCTTCCGTGGTGAGGCGAATGTTACATTAACCTCTATGCAGGCATATCGTGTGGGGCGTTTTCTAGGCTGGTATTATTCTTCTAAGCTGTCAGGCTGTACAAAGCCGGGTTACCGTCCTCGTATTGTCATAGGTAAGGATACAAGACGTTCCAGTTATATGTTAGAGTATTCGATTGTTGCAGGAATTACAGCCAGCGGTGCAGATGCTTATATGCTTCATGTTATTACTACACCGGGTGTTTCTTATGTGACCCGTAAGGATGAGTTCGACTGTGGTATCATGATTACGGCATCTCATAATCCTTATTATGATAATGGTATTAAGGTGATTAATGCTTATGGTGAGAAGCTGGATGATGATACAGCGGCTTTGATTGAAGCTTACATTGACGGAGATTTGAAGGTACTTGGAGTAACAGGAGATGATTTACCACTGGCACAGAAGTCGAAGATAGGTTGTATTCATGATTATTCGGCAGGAAGAAATCGTTATATCGGATATTTGATTTCTTTGGCATCTAATTCATACAAGAATCTGCGAATCGGTTTGGACTGCGCAAATGGTGCTTCTTGGAATATTGCAGGTGCGGTATTTAGTGCACTAGGCGCACAGATTTATGTGATTGGTGATGAGCCTGATGGTTTGAATTGTAATGAAGGCTGTGGTTCTACACATATTGAGCCATTGAAGAAGCTGGTGAAGGAGAAGCATCTTGACCTTGGCTTTGCCTTTGACGGTGATGCAGACCGTTGTATTGCCGTAGATGAGAATGGAAATGAAATAAATGGTGATGCCATGATTTACATTCTTGGAAAGAGATTAAAGATGAGAGGTACATTGGAGGATAATACAGTAGTAACTACGATTATGTCCAATAGTGGCTTCGTGGCAAGTCTTGAGGAGATTGGCATCAAGTGTGTACAGACCAAGGTGGGAGACCGTTTTGTGTACGAGTGTATGCAGGAGAATAACTATGCTATCGGTGGTGAAGAGTCAGGACATATCATTATGAAGAAGTATGCGACTACCGGAGATGGTATTCTGACAGCGATTATGCTTGCAGAGGAGATTTGTGATTCAAAGACTTCGTTGGCAAAGCTTGCAGAGCCGATTAAGTTCTATCCTCAGCATTTACAGAATGTGAGAGTGAAGGATAAGGCAGCAGTATTAGCAGATGCGAATGTGCTCAAGGCAAAGGATGAAGTAGAGAAGCTTATCAATAAGAAGGGAAGAGCACTTCTTAGACAGAGTGGTACAGAGCCTGTTATCCGTGTTATGGTAGAAAGCGAAACACAGGAGATGTGTGTAGAATATGTAGATATGATTGTGAAAGCAATTATGGAAGGAGGACACTGCGTTGAATAAGTTAGTAAAGACAAAGGAGCTTTATGCTTCACAGCCGGAATACTTAGTGGCGTTATTTGAGGAAAGTGAGTATCCGTGGGAGATGCTTCCAAAGATTAAGGGATATATTTTGGACTTAATTGAGAAGGGAATCCCGGGATATACCTTGATTGCGGATGGTGTATTGGTTGGAGAGAATGTTAAGATTTACCCCACAGCTACCATAGAGGCTCCGGCGATTATCGGTTCTAATACGGAGGTACGCCCGGGAGCATTTATCCGTGGAAGCGTGATTACAGGTGAGGGATGTGTCATTGGTAATTCCTCAGAGTTAAAGAACTGTGTATTGCTGGATAAGGTACAGATTCCTCATTATAACTACGTCGGGGATTCTGTATTGGGTAATAAGGCACATACAGGTGCAGGTACAATCTGTTCTAACCTGAAGTCTGACGGTAAGCCGGTAGTAATTCATGGAGATGAAGACTATGAGACAGGACTTAGAAAGATTGGCGGTATCTTAGCAGATGGTGCAGATGTTGGATGCGGCTCTGTTATTAATCCGGGTACTGTGATTGGTAAGAATACTTCTGTGTATCCATTAACAGCATTGCGAGGTGTATACCCTGCAAACTGCATTGTAAAGGATGCTAAGACAGTAGTAGAGAGAGTATAATCATTGATAACAAAAGAAAATTTAAAATACAAAGGAGACAAAATTCCTCTGCCTACAAGAATCGAAAACTCTGCAAGCAGAGTAGACATTTTTCTCCGAAAAACAAGGAGGAATTAATATGAACTTTATTAAGGTAAACAATTACGATGAGCTTAGCTGCAAGGCAGCTGCAATGATTTGCGCACAGGTAGTATTAAAGCCAAACAGTGTGTTGGGTTTGGCAACAGGTTCTTCACCACTTGGAACATATGAGAAGATTGTAGAAAAGTGTGAAAAGGGTGAGGTTGATTTTTCAAAGGTTTCTTCTATTAACTTAGACGAGTATGTTGGTTTAGACGGAACAAATGACCAGAGCTATCGTTACTTCATGAACACTAACCTTTTCACAAAGATTAATATTGATATTACAAAGACAAATGTACCTAACGGCTGTGCAGCAGACCTTCAGAAGGAATGTGAAGCATATGATGCTTTGATTCAGCAGTCAGGCGGTATTGACCTTCAGTTACTTGGTATTGGTCTAGATGGTCATATCGGTTTCAATGAGCCTGATTCATACTTTGAGAAGGCTACTCATGTAGTAGAGCTTGACCCTTCAACAATAGAAGCAAATGCACGTTTCTTCGCATCTGAGGCAGATGTACCTAGAAAGGCAGTAACAATGGGTATGGGCGGCATCATGAGTGCAAAGAAGGTACTTTTAATTGCCAACGGTAAGAACAAGAAGGAAATCGTGGAGAAGGCATTCTTTGGACCGATTACTCCTGAGGTTCCGGCTTCTATCTTACAGCTTCACCCGGATTTAACAGTAATTTATAGCGAGAACTAAATAAAAATTTTACGAAAGAAAAGGATGATTTGAGAAGTTTCAAGTCATCCTTTTTTGCGCGAATAAGCATAGTCAAGGTGTGAAACAAACATATATGTTTACATATAAATGTTTGTTTCATACTTTGACGAGCAACGCGACCGAGTGAAGGAACTTCACGAGGTGCTTATTCGAAAATAAATTAAGAGGAGAGAATAATTATGTGTGGTATTATAGGATTTTGCGGATATCTGGATGCAAAGGAGGAGCTGGTAAAAGGACTGGCAGAGTTAGAATATCGAGGCTATGACAGTGCGGGTATTGCATGCTTTACAGAGAGTGGCATTGAAATAGTAAAGTCCGTAGGCAAGGTTGCCGAACTTGAGAATAAACTTCCGCCGAGAATGGAATCAGGCTGTGGTATCGGCCACACCAGGTGGGCGACGCATGGTGGAGTATCTGAGGTAAATGCACACCCGCACCAATGTGGCAATGTAACCTTGATTCATAATGGTATTATTGAAAATTATCATGAGTTGGCGAAGGCGTTGGAGAATACAGGAAGAATCCCCGTATCCCGTACAGACACAGAGATTGCAGCTATGTTGATAGATTCTTTGTATAATGGTGATGCCATGGAAGCATTAAGAAGAGCAGTAGAGAGACTCAAAGGTGCTTATGCCTTCTGTATTATGTTTGCAGACCAAAAGGATGTCATTTACTGTATTCGTAAAGGAAGCCCTCTTGTATGCTGTTCTTCGGAGGAGGGGTCTGTTGTGGCTTCGGATATGGTTGCATTACTGCGTTATTCCAAGGAATATTTTGTGCTTCCTGAGTATCAGGTGGCAAAGGTAACCAAGAATACGATTACGGTAATGGAGTTAGATGGTACAGTGGTTAGTCCCGTGATGTTAAGTATTCATTGGGATATGTCAGCAGCGCAGAAGAATGGTTTTAAGCACTATATGCTAAAGGAGATTCATGAACAACCGGAGGCAATCCGAAGAACACTGGCGCCGCGTCTGAAGAAGGGTAAGTACCTTCTGCCGGATTTTTCAGAGGATGGGATTCAGGATGAATTGTTCCAAGATACTAATAGAATTATGATTACTGCCTGTGGTACGGCGATGCATGCCGGAATGATGGGAAGGATTTTGATGGAAAGACTGCTACGCATTCCGGTAAATGTAGAGGTGGCTTCGGAGTTTCGTTATGCAGACCCGATTCTTGATGAGAAGTCATTGGTTATCGTTGTTTCCCAGTCGGGTGAAACGGCGGATACGCTTGCAGCACTTCGTTTAGCAAGAAAGAGGGGGGCTAAGACGCTTGCGATTGTAAATGTAAAGGGTTCATCTATCGCAAGGGAATCTGATTATGTGCTTTATACCCATGCAGGACCTGAGATTGCAGTAGCCAGTACCAAGGCATATACGGCACAGCTTACGGCATTTTATTTGTTGACTTTTCGGTTTGCTTATGTAGCGGGCAAATTAAGTGAGGGGCAGGTCTCTGATTATATGAAGGGACTAAATGAAGTTGGAGAATTGATGGAAAGAGTGTTAGAACAAAAGGATAAAATGAAAGAGTTGAGTAAACGTCTGACTCCTGCGCAAGACCTTTTCTTTATTGGAAGAAGCATGGATTATGCATTATCCTGTGAGGGCTCTATTAAGCTAAAGGAAATTACTTATATTCATTCAGAAGCCTATGCAGCAGGCGAACTCAAGCATGGAACCTTATCATTGATTACGGGGGGAGTGCCTGTGATTGCTCTTGCAACGCAAGAGGATGTATTTGCCAAGATGATTTCCAATGTGAAGGAGGTTCGGGCAAGAGGTGCTATGGTAATTCTGATTACAAAGGAGGGGAATACAACTGCAATTGAGAAGGATATTTGTGATGAGCATTTGATACTTCCTGCAAGTGATGATTTGTTTGCGCCATTTACAGCAGCGATTATTTTACAGTTATTAGCATACTATACTTCATCCTATAGAGGGCTGGATGTTGACCAACCTAGAAATTTGGCGAAATCAGTGACAGTAGAATAAGAAATGGTTGACGATAATTCTTTTAAAACATATAATTGTCGTTGTAGTGCGTACAAAAGAAGGAGGAGAATAATGAGCGAGAATAGCGTAGTTGAAGCACAGGGAGCAAATGAGACTCCGAGTACAAATGAGGTAGCCAATACAGCGGTGAAGAAGTTTAAGTTTACGGTAAAGAATGTAGTGAGAATGCTTACTTTATTATGTATCGTATTTGTTTTTTGCCCATCGTTTTTGGTATCATGTTCTGAGCAGACAGTAGAGGTTAATGTAATGACTGCTGTTGAAGGTGTAACGATGTATGGTGAGAAGATGGTAGAGCCTCAGGGACATATGTGGTTATGTCTGTTATTACCGATAGTGGTTATGGTGTTGTTATTTATTAAGAAGTTTTCTGAGAAATTGACAGCAGGTATTATTGTGGCAGTTACAGCAATTGATTTGGTTAAGTGGTTTGACTTTAAGTCTAAGACAAAGGAGATTGCAGAGAGCAATGGATGTACCTTTGAGACGACAGGCTGGTATACTTTGAATCTGATTGTGATGTTTCTGATTGTTATTTTCATGATAGCGGTATTAACTAAGCTAGTGAGTATGGAAACTGATTTGGTTGCCTTTGTAAAAGGTGGCGAGGCAAAGCAAGCGATGAACAAGATTACAGATGCAGCATCGAAGGTAGCAGGAGATGTATCTGCGGCAGTGAAGTCGGAAGAGACACCTGAGATGAAGCCTGCAAGTGAAGTAAAAGCATTTTGCGGAAACTGTGGAACCAAGCTTGAGCCGGATGCTGCTTTTTGTGAGAATTGCGGAACCAAAGTATAAGATGAATGGCCATAAATAAAGATTGTGAAGCATCTCGGGTGTAATTGCCCGGGATGTTTTTGCGTTGTGCAGAAGAAAAGAGTATAATAAATTAAAAAAAATTCCCGATGAGTGTAGTTTTTCCAAAATATTCCGTAGTATATAAGTGAAAGGTGGTGACAGAGGTGTTAGATGAAGAGATTATAGACCTGTTTTTTGCTCGTTCCGAAATCGCCATAACGGAGCTTGAGGCAAAATACGGTAAGCTCTGTATGCAGACTTCATATAACATTTTAGGGGATTGCTCAGATGCAGAAGAGTGCGTGAATGATAGTTATCTGGGTGCTTGGAACGCAATACCACCAACACGTCCAAATCCCCTTCTGACATACCTTTTAAAGATTGTAAAAAATATTTCTTTGAATCGCTATCATAAGAATCAGGCAAAGAAGAGGAACAGTACCTTTGACGTGGCAGTAGAAGAACTCGAAGAGGTACTGGCTTCGCGTGATACGATAGAAAGTGTGCTGGAAGCAAATGAGCTTACGAATCATATAGAGACTTTTTTGGATTCCTTAAGTCGGGAAAACAGAGTCGTATTCATGAGACGATATTGGTTCTTTGATACATATGAGCAGATTGCAAAGAGAACAGGAATGACGGAGAAAAACGTATCAGTCAGATTAACCCGCATGAGAAAGCAATTGTGGGAGTATCTGTCGGAAAGGGGAATTGCCCTATGAAAAATCAGAAGCTTGTAGAATCAATCAATAATGTAGGTGACAAGTATCTGGAAGAAGCCATTCACTATCAGGGGAAGAAAAGGGTAACGTTTGGCAGACTGCCGTTGCTCGCTGTTGCAGCTGCCGGTGTTCTCCTTGTTCTTGGTACGGGTACTTATCAGTATCAATACCATTATAGTGTGGATTCAGTAGTAGATATTGATGTTAACCCCAGTATTGAGCTTACTGTAAGTAAAGCACAGAAGGTTTTGTCTGTGACAGCGTTAAATGAAGATGCAAGGATTGTATTAGATGGGATGAGCCTGAAAAATGTGGATTTGGATGTGGCGATGAATGCCATCATTGGTTCACTTTTGAAGAATGGCTATTTGGATGAAGTATGCAATGCAATTAATGTATGTGTGGAGAACGATGATGAAGAAGCCGGTGAAGCATTAGGACAGAAGCTGAAAGAGGAGATAACGCTTTTGTTAGATGAAAACGAATTACTCGGTAAGGTTCAGACGCAGACAACTGTGGCAAATAAGGATGCGACAAAGGAAGCAGAGACTTATGGTGTATCAGCAGGAAAGCTGGCGTTAGCAAAGCAGGTGTCTGAATGCACAGGAACAGAGTTAGAGGAGGCAGTAGAGCTTTCGATTACAGAGCTGTGGGATTTGTCAGATGCAGAAAGTACAGAGCTGATTACCAAGGAAGCGGCGCTTGAGATTGCCTGTGCAGATGCAGGGATTGCCGTAGAGACAGTAGTTTTGTTAAAAAATGTAATAGAAGAGACAGAGGGGACTTTTATCTACAGAATCGAATTTGTTGTAGAAGGAAACGGAGTTTATAAGTATAAGGTAGATGCCGTAGAGGGTACGATATTAGAAAGCACCTATGAACAGCAGGAAGAAGATGAAGAAGAGATAGAGTCTTCTGATGATTCAGAGGTTGAGCTGCTTACAAAGAAAGAGATTCTTCAGATTGCATATGCAGATGCTGGTGTAACGGAAGAGAACGTGAAACTGCATGAGTTAAGATTGCAGAAGGGAGATGTAGCAGCTTATTATGTAGAATTTGCTGTTGGAAAGACAGATTATGAGTATCTGATTCATGCGACAGATGGAACGATACTCAGTAAGGAAGTGGAAGAGTGGTCGGCTACGGAGCCGGAGAGTGGGCCGGAAGAGATGCCGATTGTTAAGCCAAGTACAGAGCCGGAAGAACTCCCGGGTGAGAGACCAAGCAGGGAGCCTGGCGAAAGGCCTGAAATAGAGTCGGGTGAGAAGCCGGAGGATAAACCGAGTGATGAACAAGGTAGATTTCCGGGTGAGAGACCGGGAAGATTTCCGGGGCAGAAGCCTGAAGGGGAAACGGAAGCGGTAGAAGAGGAAGAGACACAAGAGGAATCTGCACAGGAAACTGTGACGGAAGAAGAAACGGAAGAATTTCCTATGAATCAGCCGGGTGGAGAATCAGACAGATTCCCGAATGATAAGCCAAACGGACAGTGGGAGTGTATTCCGAATGAGAAGCCGGGAAATATCAATCAACCAAACCGAAATGACCGCAATAGTAATAAGAATAACAACCAGCAGAATCATCAGATGAATGGTCAGCAGGGAAGTGGTCAGCAAGGAAAAGGTCAGATGAACCACCGGTAAATATTGAGGAGCATGCGAAATCAAGAAAACCAAGCCAGTGATGGCTTGGTTTTTTGATTCGTATATAGGTTTCTAATTTGCTTTTTCCAGATACCACTTCTGGCACGCACCGCCCCAGAAGTTCCACTGATTTACATTGCCGCCTGATTCTGTACTCCAATCATAAACGTCAAGTCCTGATGTACAGTTGCTTGCTCTTGTAAGAATTGCATAAGAGCCATCGGACTGCTGTACTAGCTGGAACTGCTGATTAGCAGAGCCTTTATAAGAGTATTGCAGGATGTTGGTTCCGTCATCGGCCTTACCACCTGCTACATCGACACATTTAGAGTAGCCTGATGCACCGGTTAGGATGTGATAATAGCCGTTACCGTCATCTACAAGCCGGAACTTTTGCGCATCGTATCCGTTGTATGCCCACTGCTGAACATTGGCGTTATTATCTGAGCTTCCGTCTGCTACATCAAGATATAAGCCTGAGTGAGCATTCTTAATATAGTAGGTTCCTGCAAGTGAAGAGCTTGAGGAAGAGCCGGATGAATTTGTAGCATTAGAAGTCTTGCTTCCGTAGATAGACTGGTTATTTGAACCGATTAAGCTAAAGGTCATCACTTCTTTGTGGCTCGAAGATTCATCCTTTTGCTTAAAGAATACACCCTTATAGGTTGCGCTGCCGATTGTCATCTGGCAATAGTAGGTTCCGCTTGTGTATGACCATGTACCTGTTACATCACCCGTAATAGAACCATTGGAGTTCAAGGTTACGCTCTGTGTGGTAAGCATACCGACATTAGCAGTAGCGGCATCTCTGCCGTGATTTACAAATTCATAAGTACCACACATATCGTTTGTGCTGTAGCCGTTATTGGAAATACTGCTTCCGAGATATTCGTATACAGCTGTTACAGGCCAGTTATCCTGATTGAGGAACTGTTGATGAACTCTTACTTCATGATATTCTGTGCCACCGTTAAATCTTGTATGGTATACCAGATATCTTTGACCGTCAGTATCAATGAAGGCTGAGTTGTGTCCGCCTGATTTATAGCCATCACCATCAAAGGATGATAAATCATAATTGCCAAATAATTTAATGCCATATTTTGACTGGTCAATTGAGGCAGACGAATATACTGCTGTATTACCGGATGCATCATTGTATGTGCCGTTGATGGTCTTTGAACGATATACACGGATATGATAACCACCGTCAACACCAAGCCATCCATAAGTTACATAGAGATAGTAATATCCGTTAGAAGAATCGTATACGATGTATGGTGCTTCACCTGAGAGTCCATAGCCGCCGGCAATTCTTTTGCCGAAGTAACCGTCCGTCTGACCACTGTTTGACTTAGGATAAATAGGAAGACCGGTTGTCTTATCAATCTGCAAAATATAGATACCACCGGACCATGAACCGTAAGTCATCCAAAGGTTTCCGCTTGCATCATAGACTAAGGTAGGGTCAATTGCATTCGGGAATAAGGAATTATTGTAGCTTCCGTTTGAGTTGAACCAACTGCTTCTTACAGAGCTTAATTTACCGGAAGAGATTAATGCCGGAATATTAGTATTGTTGTAATTTGTATTTACTGTTTTGCTTCCTAGGGAGGAAGTGGTTGTTATATTATTGTCTCCATTAGTAAAACCGGAATATACAATCGTATCAACATAGGAGAATGGTCCGTTTGCTGATTTTGATACTGCAAATCCGATACAGGAGCGGATGTAAGTAGACGATGTAGAGTAGTACATCATGTAGGCACCTTTGCTTCCGTCATTCCATACATAGTTAGCATTGTAAATGATGTCAGGAGCCCATACTGCATAACCGCCTGAACAATCCTGGTCGTTGTAGCCGGCCCAAAGGAAAGAGGACGCAAGAGCTGTCTCTAAAGGTTCACCTGTTGATGCCTTTGTGCTACCACTATTAGAGGTCGCTTCGATAAGATTCCACTTCTGACAGTCACCACCCCAGAAGTTCCATTGAGTGATGTTGCCGCCTGCAGAAGTTGACCATTCATAGACATCTAAACCGGATTTGCAATTGGATGCATTGGTTAGGATTGCATAGGTACCATCCGGCTGCTTTACAACTCGGTACTTTTGCATATTGCCGCCCCAGTATTCCCATTGCATGATGTTAGCACCGTCATCTGAAGAGCCGGAATCAACATCTACACATTTAGAGTAACCGGATGCTCCGGTTAGGATGTAATAATATCCACCACCTGTAGACACAAATTTAAATTTCTGAGCATCACTTCCGTTATAGTCCCATTGACGTATATTGGCTCCGTTTTCGGAGGAGCCATCTTCGATATCTAAATATAGTCCGCTAAATTTGTTCTGGACGTAATATATTCCTTCTACATTTTCACTAACGTAAACAGATTTGTTGGTATAGCCTTGCGTACCAACATAAGACCAGTTTCTTAAATCGCTTGATTTTGCCTGCGCCATATGTGAACCGTAAATATAATATGAACCTGATGATGAATCATAAAATATAGATGGGTCGTGAACGGATACTCTGGTAGTACTTGCTGTAGTGGATGAGCTTGCAGCTGCATTTACAGTATCGGCAGACATAAGACCATTTGAAAGAAATAGGGTGAAAGCTAACAAGGAAGCGGTAAGCTTTACCCAAAAACGATGTTTTTTACTTGCATTTGCCATAGTAATAACCCTTTCTAAGTTAATGTAAATTTTAGATAGTAATAAAATTCGTGAGAAGATAATACTGTAGTCAAGCCTCCTTTCTTGAATACAGCATGTAAATTGTTAATGCATTATGTCAATTTGTCTTCTTGTATTTTAACAATATAATATGCACTGAAATATTTCAATAATAATTAAAATTTTCGTCAAAATAGCATAATCGAATTGTCAAATAATCCTAAAGAATAAAGAGTTGATTCGATTAGAGAAAAATATAACAAAAAGATTGTATTTTAGTAAAAAATAAAATAAATAACATAATGACTCAAAAAAATAATTTATATAAACAAGACAGATGATTTTTTTTATTATTAATGATAGAATTTCAGTGAAAAGTAAAAATATTTTTGAATTTCTAGACAACAAGGAGGAGACAGAATTGAGAGTGAAAAGGAAGCTTTGGATAACACTGGTATTGGCTTTGACTCTATCAGCCTGTGGACAGGAAGAACCTGTTATACAGGAGGAGGAGATTTCAACGGTTGCAGAGTATGAGAGCCAAGAAGAGGAGATGTTAAACGTGGATGGCTATGTTTCGTTAGACCAGAAAGAGCCGATTATTTTCGGTGGAGACAGTATTTCGTATAACGGAGAGTTGATTGCATTGGGGGAGAAGGCAATCTATGTAGACGGAACACTGAGTGATGAAGTTGTAGATAAGTATGATTATGTGTACAATGATTTTAAGAAAGCGGCAGCAGCTTTCGTAGATGGAACGGGAGAGGAACCGATGAAGGTGTATCTTGCACCTTATGTATACTGGATTGATGACCCGGATGATGAGGAAATCAGAGTTGCTACAAGCGGAGATGTTCCTTATGGATTGGTGATTGATTGTGAGAACCTGCACTTGATTGGATTAAACAGTAATCCGGCAAATGTAGTTTTAGCAGTAAACAGAGGACAGACACAAGGTGCGAAGGGTAATTATACCATGTTCTACTTTGATGGTAAGGGCACAAGAACAGAGAATCTTACAATGGGAAATTACTGTAATGTAGACCTTGAATTTCCGCTTAAGCCGGAGCTTTCAAGAGAGAAGAGAGCAGATGCAATTACACAGGCGCAGCTTGCTATAACGAATGGTGATAAGATTGTTGCTTTAAATTGCAATTTTTTAAGTCGATTAAATGCTTGTCCATTTGTAGGAACGAATGGCAGAATATTGTTTAAGGATTGCCATATTGAGTGTACGGATGATGCACTTCCCGGAACCGCTGTGTTTTTAGACTGTACTTTTGGTTTCTACAGTTCTAAGCCATTTTATAATACTACCGGAACCGGGGCGGTGTTCTTAAACTGTAAGTTTGATTCCAAGGTAGAGGGTACGCAATATCTGACCAAGGCTGGCGGAACCGTTGCACTTATCGACTGTGAATTCAAGGCTGAGTCGGACCAGTTCACGGTTGAGTGGACACCTGAGCCAAACAATGCCCTTAGATGTAATCAGGCAAATGTTACGGTAAATGGTGAACAGATTGTTGTGGCTTTAGAGAATCCGTATAATACAGTAGACCTTACGGGTACAGAAGCATTGAAAGCATATAAACTTGAGAGTGGCGGTAAGGTGATATATAATACCTATAATCTTTTAAAGGGTACGGATGGTTGGGACCCGCTGAATAATAAGGCAGAGGTAGAAGCAATTGATGCCAAGGCGCTTAATTATCCGATTGCCATGACAGTGAAGCCTCTTAGAGTAACAGCGAAGACAGGAACAAGTGATACCATCTCTTATGGCTTTTCATATTTCAGAGGTGTCTCGGGAGAAGGGATGACTGACTCTGTTAGATGGGAGGTTGAGGATAAGCTCAAGGACTATGTCACATTAACAGAGAATGCGGATGGAACATGTACTTATAGTGTGGTGAATACAGGAAGACGTTCTGTTGCAGGAATGATTTATGCAACAGGAGAGACGGGACTTCGTACAGGTACCTATATAACAGTAACACCAGAGACCTTACCTGCACCGTCTGTATTGAATCCAACGATGGAGATAACGACATCTGAGGAGTATGGTACGGATGTAGTAAAGCTGTCGTATGAATTAGATGGAGATGGTGAGGACTGGTCATCTATCACATGGTATCGAAGCAGTGATGCGGATGGCACAGATAAGATTCCGGTGGCTGTAACAAGATTAAATGAGCCTGAATATGAGTACAAGCTGACAAGCGGTGATGCGGGTTATTATCTGATTGCAGAGATTATGCCAAAGGAGGAAGGCTCTGAATACGGTAATGTTGTTACATTGGTGACTGACAGGGCGATAACTGAAGCAGACAATTTGTGTAAAGAGATTACAACGAATTTTCAGAATATGCCGACGACTTTACAGAGTGAGATTAAGGAAGGCTTTTTCACATTAGATGGTTATAAACCTCTTGATACAGCAGAGTATGACTGGGAACCTGTAACCGGTTCTGCATGGACTTATGGGGAAGGTGAAGGCGGTGCAACCGGTACAGGATTATTACAGAGTGCAAGGGGCGCAAGAATGTTGTATACTCCTGTTAAAGGTACCTATGGAGATATGAGTGTGGAACTTATCTTAGATACCTGTAAGTCAGCAGGTCAGGGCTTTGGTAGTGCAACTGCCCAGTATATGGATGTGTATATTAAGTTTGATACTACGACTTTAACAGGATATGCGTTGAGAATTGAGAGAACGAATAAGTTCTCCAATGGTGTAGACTTTACATTAATGGAGTATAAGAATGGAGAGACAAAAGCGATTTCGGAATCCATATCAGCTTCCTGCTATAATTCAACATGTACGATTCAGCTTGCGGTAGTGGATGGCAAGTTGACCGCTCATGCAGAAACAACCAAGGAGCAGAGCGAGGAGCAGAAGGAGGCAGGTCTTGTGCATGTAGTTGATTTGGCAGCTGATGTGACTATGAATGAGTTTGGAGGAAGCGGTGTGATGCATACCGGAACAGCCGGTGGTAATGCCACGATGCTTCATGAAATGAGTATTATTTGGAACGAATAAGAAAGAGGATACCTATGAGGAAGTGAAAGTACCCTGTAGGTATCGGAAAGGTAGTGTAACAAGATGAAGGTATTTAATTATGAACAGGTAAAGAATCCGGAATATTTTGCGGATGGAAGATTGGAGGCACATTCTGACCATAAGTGGTATGCTGATGAGACAGAGCTTCGACAGGGTGTGAGTGAGTTTCGCTATAGCTTAAATGGCTTATGGAAGTTCTCTTATGCAAAGAATTATGCCACAAGTATTCATGGCTTTGAAGCCTTAGAATATGATTGTAAGACATGGGCGGATATCAGAGTGCCAGCTCATATTCAGATGGAGGGTTACGATGCACCACAGTATGCCAATGTCCAGTATCCATGGGATGGCAGAGCTGATATTGAGCCGGGACAGATTCCTGAGGAGTTTAATCCTACTGCGCAGTATGTGAAGTATTTTACTGTACCGGAGGCTATGCAGGGGAAGCCGTTGTACATTTCCTTTCAAGGTGTAGAAAGTGGCTTGGCACTGTGGATAAATGGTCATTTTGTGGGCTATAGTGAGGATAGCTTCACACCATCTGAGTTTAACTTAACACCTTATCTAGTAGAAGGTGAGAACAAGCTTGCAGTAACGGTATTCAAGTGGACTTCCAGCAGCTGGTGTGAGGATCAGGATTTCTTTAGATTTTCGGGTATTTTTAGAGACGTGTATCTCTATACTGTACCAGCAGTGCATGTGCAGGATGTGAAGGTGCGTACCCTTGTGTCAGATGATTTTGCGTCAGCGGTGCTTAGCCTTGATTTAAAGGGAACTGCAGCAGGTCGTGTAGAGGTTGTTCTGAAGGATGGTAACACGGTTGTTGGTGAAGTGTCGGGTGCGTTAGAGAATGCAAGCCACTATGAGTTGGCTGTGGACTCTGTAAAGCTTTGGAGTGCAGAGGTTCCATTTTTATATGATTTGTTGATTAAGGTTTCTGATGAACAGGGTAATTTGATGGAATTGATTCCTCAGAGAGTTGGATTCAGACGATTTGAGATTAAGAATTCTTTGATGCTGATAAATGGCAAACGTATTGTATTTAAGGGCGTGAATCGTCATGAGTTCTCAGGACGTACAGGTCGTGTTGTGAATGAAGAGGAGCTGATAAAGGATATCGTGACGATGAAGCAGCACAATATTAATGCGATTCGAACCAGTCACTATCCGAATGATTCTCGTTTGTATGCATTATGTGATGAGTATGGACTTTATTTGATTGATGAGACCAATCTGGAGTCCCATGGTTCGTGGGAGCCGATTTGGAGAGGACAGCGTAAGGTTGAGGATGTAGTACCGGGAGACAGACCGGAGTGGAATGCTATGATGCTTGACCGTGTCAATTCCATGTATCAGAGAGATAAGAACCATCCGGCAATTCTGATTTGGTCTTGTGGAAATGAAGCATACGGCGGAAAGAATATCTTTGATATGTCAAAGCTCTTCCATGAGTTAGACCCAGACAGAATCGTACATTATGAAGGTTTGTTTAATGATAGAAGATATAACGATACCAGTGATGTTGAGAGCCAGATGTATACTAGTGTAGAGGATATTAAGAAGTTTTTGGCAAAGGATAGAAGTAAGCCATTTATCTGCTGTGAGTATACACATGCTATGGGTAATTCGTGCGGTGGTATGTATAAGTACACTGATTTGACAGATGAAGAGCCATTATATCAGGGTGGCTTTATCTGGGATTATATCGACCAGTCTATTTATAAGAAGGATAGATACGGTAAAGAATATATGGCATATGGTGGAGATTTTGATGACAGGCCATGTGACTATAACTTCAGCGGGAATGGTATTGTATATGGTGGAAACAGAGAGCCGTCGCCAAAGATGCAGGAGGTTAAGTTTAATTATCAGAATATCAGTATTGAGCTGGATACAGATAAGCTGGTAATCTGGAATAAGAATCTTTTTGTAAATACATCAGATTATAAATGTGTTGTTACTGTGGAGCAATTTGGTAAGCAGCTAATATGTGAGGAGCTTGCCACAGATGTAGAGCCATTAAGTAAGAAGGAATATGCAATGCCGCAAGAGGTAACATCTTTCTTAGAGGAAGTGGTGATTGGAAAAGCTGCGGAGTATGTAATTACAGTATCATTTGTATTAAAGCAGGATACTTTATGGGCGAAGGCAGGTCATGAGGTGGCTTGGGGACAGCATGTTGTTCGTGTAGCAGGAGAGTCGGTTGATTATGTGCCTGTTGCTATGGCAGTAAAGAAGCCGCTGAAGGTGGTTAAGGGTATGTGGAATCTTGGCGTTGAGGGCGATGGATTTGATGCATTGTTCTCATATGGTGCAGGAGGATTGGTATCCTACAGATACAATGGTATTGAGATGCTAAAGACTATGCCAAAGCCAAACTTCTGGAGAGCGCCTGTAGATAATGATGCGGGTAATGATATGATGAAGCGTTACGGACAGTGGAAGCTTGCTAGTATGTATGTGACAAATCGCGGCGTACAGGGAACAAATCCTGTGGTTGAAGAGCTTGCAGATAGTGTAAAGGTAAGCTATCGTTATCTGTTGCCGACGATTCCGGTTGCGGAGTGCGAGCTTTGCTATAAGGTATATGGAGATGGTACGATTGAGACAACCTTAAGCTATGACCCTGTGAAGGAGCTTGGAGATATGCCGGAGTTTGGTGTAATATTCAAGATGGATGCAGACTATGATTGCTTGGAGTGGTATGGCTTAGGTCCTGCTGAAACCTATGTGGACAGGTACAGAGGTGGTAAGCTTGGTGTATATCGTAATCATGTAGCTGATAATATGGCGCAGTACATGGTTCCGCAGGAATGTGGTAACAAGACACAGGTACGCTATGCCAAGGTAATGGATGAGCGAGGCAGAGGTCTTCTTTTTGCAGGAGATAGTATGCATTTTTCGGCACTTCCATATACACCGCATGAGTTAGAGAACGCAGCGCATCCACATGAGTTGCCAGAGGTTCACTATACAGTAATTCGCGTGGCACTATCTCAGATGGGTGTTGCAGGAGATAATAGCTGGGGGGCAAGACCACATCCTGAGCATGTAATAGATGTTAGTAAGAAGCTGGAGTTTACATTTTGGATGAAGGGAATATAGAAGTTTTAAGAAGCTATGCACATGCGGCATAGCTTCTTATTTTGGGGATAATTCATTTGCGCATTCTTGGATTAGTATCATTTCCGGTAATTACCTCTATTAATAAGAATGGACTTCTTGAAAAAGATTCTCTAATTCACAGTCAATGCCCAGTCAATGCCCAGTGTAATTGCAAGCTAGGAAAAGGATAGAAGTGAGATTTTGCGTTTTGTTATATTAATCATTGACATATATCAAAGACAATATATGATAGGGTAAACTTTTGTGGATATACGTAAAAATGCTTTTAAAATATAGATAGAGCCCTTATAATGGTGTAAATTCAATTAAATAAAAAATGAGCACATAGCTCAACTTTCGGTTAAAATGTAATCACCACAAAAACAATTAACGAAAGGATGTTGAACTATGGCTCAGATACA
>SVFJ01000144.1 GCA_015056925.1 Lachnospiraceae bacterium
CACTGGCAGACCTGCAATTAGAATTACCTAATTCTGTTGAACTAGTGGGCATTACAGCAGGGGCATCGACCCCAAACAAAATCATTGAGGAGGTTCAAAATTATGTCAGAATTAACTTTTGAACAAATGTTAGAAGAATCATTAAAAACTATTCATACAGGAGAGGTAATTGAAGGTACAGTTATTGATGTTAAGCCGGAAGAAATTATCCTTAACATCGGTTACAAGTCAGACGGTATTCTTACACGTAACGAGTACACAAATGAAGCAAACGTAGACCTTACAACCCTCGTTAAGCCTGGTGACACAATGGAAGTAAAGGTGTTAAAAGTAAACGATGGCGAAGGACAGGTTCTTTTAACATATAAGAGACTTGCTGCTGACAGAGGCAACAAGAGAATTGAAGAAGCTTTCAACAACAAGGAAGTTTTAACAGCAAAGGTTTCTCAGGTATTAGATGGTGGATTAAGCGTTGTAGTTGATGAGGTTAGAATCTTCATCCCTGCAAGCCTTGTATCAGATGTATATGAGAAGGATTTAAGCAAGTATGCCGGACAGGAGATTGAATTCGTTATTAGCGAGTACAATCCTAAGAGAAGAAGATACATCGGAGACCGTAAGCAGTTAGTAGCTGCTAAGAAGGCAGAGCTTCAGAAGGAGTTATTTGCTAAGATTCAGGCTGGTGATATTGTAGAAGGTACAGTTAAGAATGTAACAGATTTCGGTGCATTCATCGATTTAGGTGGTGTAGACGGATTACTTCATATTTCAGAGATGTCTTGGGGACGTGTAGAGAATCCTAAGAAGACATTCAAGGTTGGAGAGGCTATTAAGGTATTGATTAAGGATATCGAGGGTAGCAAGGTTGCATTATCATTAAAGTTTGATGATTCCAACCCATGGAAGGATGCAACAGTTAAGTATGCAGTAGGTAATGAGGTAACAGGTAAGGTTGCCAGAATGACAGACTTTGGCGCATTCGTAGAGCTTGAGCCAGGTATTGATGCATTACTTCATGTTTCTCAGATTGCGAAAGAGCATGTAGAGAAGCCTTCTGATGTATTAACAGTAGGACAGGAAGTAACAGCTAAGGTTGTTGATTTCAACGAAGAGAGCAAGAAGATTAGCTTAAGCGTTAAGGCTTTATTTGCTCCTGAGGTTGCAGAGGCAGCTGAGGAAGATGCAGATGTTGTATCTGTAGATATCGATGCAGCTATCGCTGAGCAGGACGCTGAGTAATCACAATAAACGAAAACGATAAATATTAGTAGTAACTATAATAGGGGAATAAATAACAGCTATATAGGGACAAGTTAATAATAATACTCTAGGAACTTAAAGTTCCTAGAGTTGTTTTCGTATGATGGGATATTCTTGTTATACGGGGAAATAGGTTCTTATGAGGTAAAAATACTTAAAAGTACAAAATATTAAATACTAAAGTATTTGTGAGAAAGGGGCAGTTACTATGGCATATGATTATGAGTATTTTAAAAAGGAAGTATTTGCGCTGACAAAGATTGACTTGAATGCGTACAAGGAGAAGCAGATGAAGCGTCGAATTGATACGCTGATTGGAAAGCATAAAGTAGTCGGCTATGAAAAATTTGTAGCATTACTCCGTGATGATAAGACTGTCTTTGAGGATTTTGTTAATTATCTTACGATTAACGTATCAGAGTTTTACCGTAATCCTGAGCAATGGAGTCTGTTAGATAAGCAGATTATTCCTGAGTTGGTTCAGAAGTTTGGTAAGAATCTTAAGATTTGGAGCGCAGCATGTTCGACAGGTGATGAACCGTATTCATTGGTTATGGCTTTGTCGCGTCATATTCCGCTGAATCAGATTAAGATTATAGCAACAGATATTGATAAGCAGGTAATCGAGAAGGCAAAGTTGGGATTGTACAATGAGAAGAGTATTGTTGCAGTGCCTGATGATTTGAAGAAAAAGTACTTTACCAAGGTTGGCCCGTCCTATCAGATTTCGGATGAGATTAAATCCAGAGTAGAGTTTAAACAGCATAATCTGTTGAAAGACCCATATCCGGACCATTGTGATATGATAGTCTGTCGTAATGTATTGATTTATTTTACGGAAGAAGCAAAGGATGAGGTGTTTGTAAAGTTTAATGCGTCGCTGAAGAAGGATGGTATTCTCTTTATAGGAAGTACGGAACAGATTATGAACTATAAAGAAATCGGATACGAGAGAAAGAATTCGTTCTTTTATACAAAAGTATAGAGTGTATACAAAGGTTAAAAATAAGACACCGCTTCATTAGGAAGCGGTGTTTTTGTATGGGCTTTAGTTGGTTGAGCCAAGCATTTGTAAAATATGCAGGGCGTATTTATTAAACTCTTCACGCTGTGTTTTCATTTCATCCGTTAATTCAAAGAATAATTCTTTGGATTGGTAATCTCTTTTGAAGAAAGGAGTGAATTCTACATCCCATTGCGGTAAATATGCAGAAGCCTTGCGCGTGTAACAGTTGGAAGCATGCGCAGGCTCGCGATATTCCTTGTCTACATATGAGGCAACAGACTTATGGATAGCGATATCTTCCTTTGGAAGGTAGTAGTAATCTTTGTAATTGGAATAGAAGTACTTCATTTCCTCTTCATAGAGAGGAACTTTGAGTTTGCCTTCTGTGCCGGAACCGCTAAAGTAACAACCGTTAGCACTGTAGGAGAGTGTAGCAGGAAGTGCGGTGGTAAAACGAAGGTTCATGATGATTTCTGCACATTTTTGCTGATGCACATCATTGTAATAGTTTGCCTGTACTTTGGTAACTTTTACCGGATTACGGAATAAATCAGGAACGGTAAGAATAGCAATGACGTCAAGCATACCTTTTATGTCTTCTTCATTGTGGAGAAGAAGGAGTTGTTCCTTTTCTTCGTCATGAGAAATGACATAATCATGATAAATCTCTATTAATTCGCCGCCAGTGTAAATGTCGTCTCTATGAATGCCCAATAGTGCTTCGATAGTTTTCTGCTTGCAGTCTGGAAGCTTCAAAAAAGTCTTATAGGGTGCAATTCGACGATATAAGTCAATGCCGTCAAAAGCAGAAAAATCAAAAGGAATCTGATACTGTTCAAACTTACGTGTTAAGAATGGAATATCAAATTGGTTACCGTTGAAATGAATCAGATAGCGGTAATCCTTGGCAAAATCAGCAAATGCCTGTAAAATGGCAGCTTCATCTTCATAGCCGGTACAGAACCACTGAATCATATGCCATTCGGAATTAATTTGTGTGGTATCATAATATACACAGCCAATCAGATATAAATTAGCGCTGTTTGCACTTAAACCTGTGGTTTCAATATCTATAAATAATGTCTGCTGTGGTATGCAAAGGTTTTCAAGTGGATATTTGGGGCTAAGGGTACCCAGACTTTTTCTGATACATTTCATAATGCTGTCCAATCCTTTCGTTGCTTAATCCTGATATATCATATAGAAAAACACATAGTGGTGTTAAAAGAAATAACACGATGTTGTAAGATTTTTCTAAAATATAGATTTTAATAAAATTATATCTCAAGGTTATCACAAGGAGACACAAGTGTCAAAAGCAGAAGCGTATTTTTTAGATAGAAATAAATATTTTAAGATTTATCGGTAAAAAAACACAAAATGTTATGGAAAAAATTGTAGAATAATAGTATATTATAGGATGTATAATTGCATAATGCGGTAACTGCGCATTTATGTAAGTGTGATATGATATTATTAAGAAAGAAGGAAGAAGAATGGCAAAACTGACATTTAACGGCGGTATTCATCCATATGATGGCAAAGAGCTGTCTAAGGATAAGCCGATGAAAGAAATATTGCCAAAGGGTGACATGGTATATCCGTTAAGTCAGCATATCGGTGCTCCGGCAGCTCCGATTGTTGCGAAGGGTGACCATGTTTTGGCAGGTCAGAAGATTGCAGAAGCGGGCGGATTTGTATCAGCACCGATTTATGCAACTGTATCAGGTACGGTTAAGACAATTGAACCAAGACGTGTCGTAACCGGTGATATGGTAAATTCAATTATCATTGAGAATGACGAGCAGTATGAAGAGGTAACTTACACACCTCATAATCCTGACGAGATGACCAAGCAGGAGATTATTACCTGTATTCAGGAGGCGGGTGTTGTAGGTATGGGTGGAGCAGGCTTCCCGACTCATGTGAAGCTTTCGCCTAAGGAGCCTGAAAAGATAGAGTATATCATTGCAAACTGTGCAGAGTGTGAGCCGTACTTGACATCTGATTATCGTAGAATGATTGAAGAGCCACAGAAGCTTGTGGACGGTTTGAAGATTATGTTGAAGCTCTTTGATAATGCCAGAGGTATTCTTGCAATCGAGGATAATAAGCCGGATTGTATTAAGATTCTTAAGGATTTAACTAAGGATGAACCAAAGATTACAGTTAAGGCATTGCAGACAAAGTATCCTCAGGGTTCAGAGAGACAGTTGATTTATGCATCTACAGGCAGAGCAATTAACTCAAGTATGCTTCCGGCTGATGCAGGCTGTATTGTAGATAATGTGGATACGATTGTTGCAATTTACCATGCAGTAGTAGAGGGAAAGCCTCTTATGAACAGAATCGTTACTGTAACCGGTGATGCTGTAAATGACCCGAGAAACTTCCTGGTAAGAATCGGTATGAACTATAAGGATTTAATTGAAGAGGCAGGTGGCTTTAAGTCTGAGCCTGAGAAGGTAGTTTCAGGTGGTCCTATGATGGGATTTGCACTCTTTGATTTAGATGTACCTACGACTAAGACAGCTTCAGCGCTTCTTTGTATGACAAAGGATGAGGTGTCTAAGTATGAGCCGAGCGCTTGTATTAACTGTGGAAGATGTCTTGAGGTATGTCCTTCCAGAATTATGCCAAAGAAGCTTGCTATCTGTGCAGAGCATCAGGATGAGGAAGGCTTTGTGAAGAATCATGGTATGGAATGTGTAGAGTGTGGCTCATGCAGTTATGTATGTCCTGCAAAGCGTCACTTGGCACAGCCGATTAAGTCTATGCGTAAGACTGTATTGGCAAATAAGAAGAAGTAGGAGGCTGCAGACGTGGGAAATATGTTAAATGTATCTTCAAATCCCCACATCAGAGCAAAGGAATCAACGACTAAGATTATGCTTTATGTAATCATTGCGTTACTTCCGACGACATGTTTTGGTGTGTATAACTTTGGTTTGCATGCGTTGCTGGTAGTTCTTACCACAGTTGCAACCACAGTTTTGACAGAGCTTATATATGAATTATTAATGAAGAAAAAGGTTACAATCGGTGATTTGTCAGCGGCTGTAACAGGTTTATTATTGGCATTGAATCTTCCGCCACAGGTACCGCTTTGGGTTGCTGTGATGGGTGGTGTATTTGCTATCCTTGTTGTAAAGATGTTGTTTGGTGGATTAGGACAGAACTTTATGAATCCGGCACTTGGTG